>NZ_DASWWZ010000669.1:0-2336 GCF_036405755.1 Schlesneria sp. | reverse complement strand
GGAAATGAAGCCGACGAGCGGGTACGTCTCGCCGAACAGGCCCTGCAAAATGTCATTCCCGAACTGAAGACGCTTGCCGAAGAGAATCTGGGATTTGCCAGAGAACGTCACGATATCACCGACAAGCTGGTCGATCTGGATCATCGTCAGAAGGCGAGTAATGTACTTCTGGGGGAACTGAATAAAGAATTCGACCGCACGCAGAAGATGGTGAACGATGTCGGGCTGACCGATTCGATCGGCCTGCTGCTGCGTCAGCAACGAGCCAAGCTGCAGAATCCCCGTGGGATGAAGTCCAGTCTGCTTCATCGTAATGACGTGATCCGCGAAGCCCGAATGCGCCTGTTCCAGCTCGATGCCGAACATGCCGCCCTGATCGATCTCGACTCGGCGATTGCCAAGCGGGCTGCGGAACTTCTCGTCACTGGCAAGCGCAAGACGGCGCTGGCGGGACTCAAGCAATTATTGGGTGATCGGCGTCAACTGGTGAATGGCCTCGATGCAGACTACACACGTTATTTTCAGCAACTGGTCGACATGGATAATGTCGAACGTCGGTTGCTGAATCTGACAACCAGATACGCCGATTACGTTGACGAACGGGTACTGTGGATTCGGACGGGACAAACCTTTGGTTCGGAACATGTGAAGAAGGCCGCGACCTCGATGGGTTGGTGGACCGACCCGGCTGCCTGGCAGCCTGTGCTGGAGGCCGTCCGCATGAACATGGAACGGTCGCCGCTAGTCTGGATTCTGGCAACCTTGTTGTTTCTGACGTGGTTCTGTACGCGGCCCGTGATGCAGATCCTGCTGAAACGGAAAGGAGTGGTCGCGAAAGCCGCGGGTTGCCATGATCTCGCACCGACACTGCAGTCACTCGCGCTGACCCTGGCAATCGCTTGCGGTTGGCCTCTGCTGCTGTTGTTTATTGGCTGGCAGTTGGATCACACCGCCTCGCAATACCCGTTCGTCCACGCGGTCGCTGCAGGATTGATCAGGGCCGCCGTGTTCGCGCTTCCGCTGGAAATTCTGCGGATTGTCTGCATGCGCGGGGGACTGGGTCAGGAACATTTCCACTGGCCAGAACGATACGTCAATACCTGGCGTCGACATCTGACATGGTTCATCCCTCTCGGGGTAGTGCTGATTGCCCTCATCGGGATGACGGAATCGATGGCGAACGAGCAGCGGCTGGATACCTTCGGGCGATTTGTCTTTCTGACATTCGCTGCGGTTTCGACGATCTTCTGTCGACTGACGGTCCGGCGGATTCCCGCGTTCGCTATCACGGATGAATCAGTCGAAGAACCCGCGACGGAGGAAGATCCGTGGTCTGAACGATTCTGGAAATTCGCTCCCTCATTGATGCTGCTGGCGTCATTCGTTCTTCTGGGACTCGGCTGGACGGGATTTTTCTACACCGCGACCCAGTTGATGTGGCGGCTTCAGCGGACGATGTGGTTCCTGGTCGGACTGTTGCTGCTGCGGGCGACCCTGCGACGCTGGATCGCACTCGAACAGCGTCGGATGGCCGCGCTACAGGGGGTCGATTCGACGGAGATGGCGGAACCGGGGCGACTGCAGGGAGGAGTTTCCACGCATGGCTCGCTGTTTTCCCGCTGGAACTGGCCAGATTTTCGACTCAACCTGACACAGATCGTGACGCAGATGCGCAGGCTGCTGGATACAGGGTTGATCGCGCTGCTGGTGATCGGGCTGTGGATTGTCTGGGCCGATGTGACGCCCGCGCTGAACATCCTCGACCAATACGTCCTGTGGAATACCAGCGTTGAAGTCATGGCACTGGAAAATGACTCTCAAGTCGGCTCGCCGGGAACGACAGTCAAACAGATGCTGCCGGTCACCGCAGCCGATCTCTGCCTAGCGATGGTGGTTTTCTTTATTGCTCAGCTCGCCGGTCGCAACGTTCCCGGTCTGGTGGAAGTGGTTCTACACCAGCATCTGGCCGTCGACGCCGGAGCCCGTTTCGCCGTGACCTGTCTGGTACGGTATACTATTCTTGTCGTCGGCGTCTGCATGGCGTTTGCCCAGATCCGTATCGGTTGGAACAACGTCCAGTGGCTCGTCGCGGCGGCGTCCGTCGGCCTCGGTTTTGGGCTGCAGGAAATTTTCGCCAACTTTGTATCGGGGATCATTCTGCTGTTTGAACGACCGATGAGGGTGGGTGATGTGATCACTGTCGGCGACACGACCGGAAAAGTGTCGCGAATCCAGATCCGGGCGACCACCATTCTTGACGGAGACCGGAAGGAACTGATCGTTCCGAACAAAGAGTTTATCACAGGCAAAGTGTTGAACTGGACTCTCAGCGATCA
>NZ_DASWWZ010000668.1:0-4032 GCF_036405755.1 Schlesneria sp. | reverse complement strand
TCGACGGTGTACTGATTGTTTGGATCGCGCCCTTCGTTCAGCGACGAGCAAACTTCATTTCGGAAGGCTTGCGGGATCAGTTGCAGCGGCTCGCTGTTCATGGGATCCCAGGTGATCGAGCCATCGTCTTCTTTCCAGCCAAAGGTATAGAGGGCTCCTTCCGGCTTACGACTGTATCGTTGCAGTCCCTTCTTCAAGAGGCGGGCGATGGTGCTTTTCGAACTCCCCACGGGTCCGTGCAGCAGCAGCACACGCCGCTCGCTGCCGTACTTGAGTGCCGCAGAACGGAAGACGTGCACAAGTTGAGTTAACGGCTCAGTCAGACCAAAGATGGCATCTTCGCCGCCGGTGTCCGGATCGTCGAAGAACCGGTAACGAACCAACCCCTCGCGCCGACCTTCGTCGACGGGGTAAGTTCCGTACGTCATGATCATGTCATACATCCGCTGGTGCGCAGTCCGTGTGACTTCGGGCTGCCTGCGGACGATATCGAGGTACTCGTCGAACGTTCCCTGCCAGTGTTCCTGCCGGTAGGCGTCTGCATTTTGGCGTGAAGAAAATTGCTGTAGCAAACTTTGCCCAGTGCCCATATTCACCGAATCCTTGTGTCAAAATTCGAGCATGAATCGGGCCGTGCGAAGTCGCTCGGAAGAGGTTCACGCTCGCGACAGGCATGTGATCTGTTGCACTGCTCGGGACGTCTTGTTCGCGTCCGTCATTCGAGCTGCCAGATGACCGGCCCTGTCCTTGCAATTCAGAAAGTGGTAAAGAACAGCAAATTCATGCCGCCACGGCACCGTGTGCATCGAGGCGCTCGATCTGAGAACCCTGACTTCGCGAGTCATCCAATTCCCACCGCCGCTACCAACCGTTCGAGACTTTGCTCACCAATCCTCGCCCCTTTAAGGCAACCGGAAGTTGGTGACGGACTTCAATTGGGTGAACGCATTGGAATTATCACACCTCGACGGGTTCCGGCAAGACCAATGTTGGTACGTCGTCTTGCTTTGACAGGGATGTCTTCGGTTTTTGGAATTGCCACAGGTACGATCTGATGCTTTTCTTGTCTGACCCCCGCCATTGGGAATTCTGTGCTTCATGAACTGGCGAAACGTTTTTCTGATCTTCCATCGTGAGGTACTCGATCAGCTTCGAGATCGGCGAACGTTGTTCATGGTCGCCGTTCTTCCGCTGTTGCTCTACCCCCTGCTGGGGATCGGCACGGCGCAAATGACCACGTTGTTCTCTGAGCAACCCCGACGTGTCGTCGTGCTGGGGGCGGACCAACTTCCGCCCGAATCACTCATCGATCAGGACCGGTTTTCGGTAAGGTGGTTTCGACAGCCGTCCGAGCAAAATACTTTGCACGTCATCACAGAGCCTGCGCTGGCATCGAAGCCCTCCGAAGAGGTTCCGCCCTCGGCGCGCGATGAGAACGAAATCAGTCTGGCCGAGGCCCGGCATCTGCGAGACCTGATTCGGGAACGGCAGGGCATTGAACGAGTACTTGTCGATCGTGATGAGTCCTCCGGTGCTGACGCGCGAACGTCCGACGCCGATCGACTCCGCGAACTGCAATCGCAAATTCGATCTGAGTTTACTCGCAGTGGAATCGATGTGCTGGTTCTGATTCCACCTGATTTCCGCCAGGCGCTGGAACAGCGCAGGCAGCGATTGATCGAGCGAACCGCCGCGATGGACGAGCCGGCCGAGTCGAAGTGCTATCTGGTTCTGGATAGTGCCAGTGACAAGTCACAGATCGCATCGCGGCGGGTTCTGGACGTCATGCAGGCCTGGGAGCAAGCGATCCTGAAACAGCAGCTTGAAGAGAGTCAGCTTCCCCCGGCGCTCACCACACCCCTTCGTCTGAGTGAGCTGGATATCGCTGACCGGAATCTGGTTTCGGCCAGTATCTGGGCCAAAATTTTTCCGGCGCTGCTGGTGATGATGACGCTGACGGGGGCCTTTCATCCGGCCGTCGACATGTGCGCGGGAGAGAAAGAACGGGGGACGATGGAAACCCTGCTGATCTCGCACGCCCGGCGTACAGAAATTGTGATGGGGAAGTTCCTGTCCGTCCTGCTGTTCAGCATGACGACTGCGGTGTTGAACCTGGTGAGTATCGGGATGACGGCGGCTTATATGGCGTCACTGGCTGTCGGAGGTGCTTCCTCTCGGCTGGGGGGGCTGACATTTCCTCCTGTCAATTCGCTCGCGTGGGCCGTCGTGGTTCTCATTCCACTGGCCACACTCTTCAGTGCCTTGTGTCTGTCCCTGGCAACGTTCGCTCGCAGCAGTAAGGAGGGGCAGTATTACCTGTCCCCCTTGCTGATGGTGACGCTCGGATTAACGACGTTCTGCATCTCTCCCGGGACGGAAATGCAGCCGTTCTTCAGCGTGATGCCCGTGATTGGTCCCGGGCTTCTGTTGAAAGGTCTGATGCAGGCGAACGGTCCCGACTACCAGACCTATCTGTATGCGGTTCCCGTGCTGGTGACCTCGGCGGGTTACAGTCTACTGGCCTTATGGTGGGCCATCGAACAGTTTCGCAGCGAAGAGATTCTGTTCGGTGAGGCCGAGCAGTTCAGCCTGGATCGCTGGTTCAGACAGGTGCTGCGTGACAGACAGCCCGTCCCGACGTTCTCGCAGGCGGTCATCTGTTTCGTGCTGATGCTGCTGGTTCAGTTTGCTTCGTGGAAAGCCATCCAGTCCACCCTCCTCGGTACCACGATCGAAGATCAGGGGATGTTTCAGATTCGAATTCTGATGCTCCAGCAGGTCTTTCTGATTGCCGGGCCACCGTTGGTGATGGGGGGACTGCTGACCACCAGTCTGCGACAGACGTTCTCGTTGCGATGGCCCGGGATGACGCGGCTCGTGCTGGCCGCTGTTCTCGCCGTTTCGTTACATCCCCTTACATTAGAGCTGATGGCCCTGACTCAATGGTTCTTCCCCCCGCCTCCGCCGGGAGTCGTGGAGTTGATGAAGCAGTTGAAGGCGATGAACCCCGGTCTGACCCTGCTGGCTATGGCGGTCACCCCGGCGCTGTGCGAAGAAATTGCCTTTCGGGGTTATCTGCTGTCGGGCTTTCGCCGCAGCCAGCGTGCGGGGCTGGGAATCTTCCTCTCCAGCTTTGCTTTCGGTTTGATTCACATGATTCCTCAGCAGGTCTTCAACGCGTTTCTGCTGGGGCTTGTTCTCGGGCTGACCTGCGTCAGGACAGGCAGCTTGTATCCTGGAGTGGTCTTTCACTTTGTCTACAATTCGCTGGGTGTCCTGCATGATCGATGGGGCAGCAACGTGCCGACAAATCATCTGTGGGGGTACTTCTTTCGTGGGGAAGATCAATTGCTGAGGTACCAGCCGGCTCTGATCTGCCTGCTGGTTCCGACAGCCGCCCTGCTGCTGTACCTGCTGACGAGATCAGGAACGAATTCCGCGCAGGAGATTTCCTCGTGACAGGCATTCCATCAAGTCAGGAGGGGTTGGTACCGGAGTCGCCTGGCGTGAGCGAGTGTCCGGGTTGTCGCGCGAAGTTTGTCTGCGAGCTGACACAGGGCTGTCGCGCCTGCTGGTGTATGCAGCTTCCCGCAGTGATGCCCCTGAATCCGGCAGCGAGTTGCTTGTGCCCTGATTGCCTGGGCAGGGCGATCTCGGCCCGGACATCACCCTCCGAGTCACCGCTGGTTGCCTCTCAGGCAGTCCCGTCGTCTCTGCCTCAAAAATGAGGTCGAGCTCTGATGTGCCACAATGGCGGCCCCTCCCGACCCTCGGCCAGTCCACGGAACGACCAGTCCCAAGCCAATCGAGCGAGGATCAGAAACGCGGGTTTGACATCGCACTTGGGGAAATGTCGGACTCACCCGAATCATCGTGATCTGGACGCGGCGATTGTGCGTTTAAATACATGGGTTTGACTGTGGGTACTCAATGGTTCTCTCGCGGGAGATTGTGATGTTGGTTTGTGAGGCTTACGGCAGCTTTGTCGGTTGCTGAGCCTCTTCTGTTCCGTGTCTCCATCCGGGGGGCGGT
>NZ_DASWWZ010000667.1:0-8519 GCF_036405755.1 Schlesneria sp. | reverse complement strand
CAGGATGTAGAGCGGTTGCTCTGCGACGCTCTTGCGATCTGTCGAATCAGACATCGTCTCTTCCCTGTCCAGTGATCGGTGCTGAAAGAATCAGGTATCGCCATCACCTAAGATGATGAGTCGTTATTTAATACTCAATTTATCTAACGGGTCGCTACCAGTGGCTGCACGGGTTGCCGTTCTTGCGAGGGCTGAACGTCCGCGAGACGTGAAGAGATCAAGCTGCCGAAAATTTCAGGTCGTGGTGGGGCGGAGATTTATGAACGAGGTCGCACGATTTGTGCCTGATTGCAGTCTGTGGAGTAAGAAACTGCGCGGGAGAAGAAGGGGAAGAGAGTGAGCGAAGGGCCTCGGGCGGGTACGCTGCGCGGCTGTACCCTGGTTTCACCTACAGGGATTTCATGCACAGGCGCGAGCGGGAGCAGCACTGCATGACGGCGGCCGTCATGCAGTGGCATGCTGGCATTTCAGCGGTGTGCGTTAGAGCAGCTTTCCGGCGGCGGTTCCGGCTGCGAGGTCCGCGATCATCTTTTTCGTCGCGGCCTCGGCGGCGGCTTCCCACTGTTTCGCCCCGTACTGTTCGTCATAGGGGGGGGCTCTGAAGGCAAAGTTGATCCCGCGTGAGTTATTGACGACCGCACCCAGGCCGTTGGCATCAAAGGCGGGGGCGACGTCTGCTGCTGCACCCCCCTGGCTGCCGTAACCGGGAATCAGCAGCGGGACGTGTGGCATGGCCGCGCGGAGTTCGACGAGTTCGCGGGGATATGTTGCCCCGACGACGGCGCCGATACTTCCGTAGCCACTTTCGTTGGTCTCAAGGGCCAGTTCTTCGACGACCTGGGCGACGTGGCGAAAGAGTGTTTTATCTTCGGTGATCTTGTCCTGGAACGAGGCTGAACCGGGATTACTGGTTTTGACGAGGACGTAGATGCCGGCTCCTCGCTCGGCGGCCACCTTCACGAAGGGTTCGAGAGTGTCCCGGCCGAGATAAGGGTTGACCGTGAGTGCGTCGGCCTGCCAGGGAGCAGCTTGCGGGTCTGCTCCGGCGAGGTAAGCGCGTGCATAGGCTTCGGCCGTTGTTCCAATATCGCCCCGCTTTCCGTCGCAGATGACGATCAGTCCCTTGGACCGGGCATAGCGGATGACGCGGGCAAGAGCGAGGCAGCCATCGGGGCCCCATTCCTCGAAGAACGCCGCCTGCGGTTTCACGGCCGGGACCAGGGGCGCGACCACATCGATGAGCCGGACGCAGAATTCCTCAAATGCCGACGCGGCGACGGCGATCGGGTCGTCGTGAAGTTCGCGGGCGTGTGCGAGGACATCCAGGGGAAGCTGGTTCAGTCGTGGATCAAGACCGACCAGTGCCGGTGTCTTCTTAGCCTTGATCGCTTCATGGAGTCGTGTTGCGTAGTGGAAACTCATAGTAACCAGTCCTCTTAGCGATGGAGATTTTTTGGTATTAGTACGATTCGACTTAGTTACATTGATTGATCGGTGGAAGTCTCTCTGATCTGGGATGTGATCTTCCCTGCCGTCACTACACTCTCACGGGTGTGAGCCGCCCGCTCGGGTTCTGGGCGGGGGCGAGTTGCTGTCGTCGGATGTTGAGGCGGAATCAGGTTGAGTTCCAGAGGCAGTCAAGTCTTGGCGAATTCCTCGTCGTCCTCAGGAATGTCTGATGTCAATCGTTCCTGGGCCAGTCGCAATTGCGATACAAACCAGTACCCGCAACTCAGATACTGGCACATGACAATCTCACGACCGAAGTGAGCTGCGACGGTCCACCACCAGCGTTGACCGCTGACCAGATAGGACAAAAGCAGGAACGCCGTGCCGAAGGAACCCCAGACCCGGAACGTCAACCGGGGATAAGCCATCATGAGTGGCAACAGTAAACGGCCGAGCAGGCCGGTCAGCAGCATGATGGCGAACGTAACGGGAAGGTAGCCTCGTCGTGAATCGAACCAGACCTGATAGCTCAGGTACAGCACGACCATCAGGAGCTGAAGTCGTGTTCCCCAGGACACGGTCGTCAGGAATAATTTCAGGCGTCTCATACGGGCGACTCATTTCCAGGCAAACGTCGTTCCCGTCAGGCGTTCGTATGCTTCGATGTATTTATCCCGCGTCTTGACGACGACGTCCTCTGGAAGTGCGGGAGGAGGGCTGTTCTTGTCCCAATCGGTGGTTTCCAGCCAGTCTCGCACAAACTGTTTGTCGTAGCTGGGCTGTGCTCCACCGGGGGAATACTGGTCAGCGGGCCAGAAGCGAGAGCTGTCTGGAGTCAGGACTTCGTCGATCAGGATGACCTGGTCATTAATCACGCCAAACTCGAATTTGGTATCCGCGATAATGATCCCTTTGGACCGGGCGAACTCGGCCGCCTTTGTGTAGACATCCAGGCTGAACTGCTTCAACTGCCCCGCCCGATCGGAGCCGATGATCTCGGCCATGCGTTCGAACGGAATGTTTTCGTCGTGACCCGATTCTGCCTTTGTCGCCGGGGTGAAGATGACTTCGGGGAGCCGTTCACTTTCTCGCAGGCCGGCAGGAAGTTTCAGTCCGCAGACCGTCTGGCTGGCTTTGTATTCTTTCCATCCTGATCCCGAGAGATACCCGCGAACGACACATTCGATCGGGAAGACACGGGTCTTTCTGACCACCATGCTGCGCCCCTGCAGCGACGCGATATCTGTCTTTGCTGGCAAGGGAACATCTTCCGGGTTCATCGACAGCAAGTGATGGGGGACACCCAGGCGGTCGAACCAGAATTTGCTGATCTGCGTCAGGACGCGTCCTTTGTCGGGAATCCCGGTTGGCAGAATCCAGTCGAAGGCACTGATCCGGTCCGTGGCGACGATGAGCAAACGGTCACCGAAGTCGTAGACGTCGCGAACTTTTCCTCGACCTGGTTCCAGACCGGGAAGTTGGCTTTGCAGCAGGGGCGAATTGAGGGGTGCGGGGCTCATCAGATGCAGATCAGTTCCATCTCGAGGCAGGAGAAATACTGCAAAAAGGCTACCAGAAGGCGAGCTTCTTGAACAACCCGCAAGCCGGGACTACACTCGCTGATTGGTCCAGGGAGGCAGGCTCGGTTCCTATTTTCTGGGCGGGTGCGTCTGTGTCATTGATTGCGAAGTCAAAATCAGCATAGACTTATCGTTTCCTGTAGAACTTCTGTGCATCGATTTTTTCCTCTTGATGAAGCAGGCCGGAGCCGCGATGGGGTTGATTCGCTTTGCCGTCTACCCCGCCAGCCTCGTAAACGACTGGCCAGAGGTTCACGCGGGTTATTTGACGGGTGCTGATGGCAGGATCTTTTCGACTCGCATCGAAATCGTCGATAACATCATCGAATGCCGCCGCAGTTCGTCGGAAAGCGTGAAATTCCATGTTGCCTGGCCCGTTCCCGGCTATGGTCGCATCGTCATTCCGACCGCCTCGCTGCCTGAACGGGAAGAACCTTATCTGCTCGCAGTGGAACTGGCTCGCGGTAAGATTGTTCAGGTACGGAATCAGTCGTCGCAGTGGGAACTCGCTGGACTTCAGATTCCCGAAGAATTTCGCGGACCGAACCGCGCCGCCCATCAGAGCTTCTCGCGTGCTGCGGCATCGCAGTCTCAACCCGAACTGGCCAGCCAGTTGGCCGATGAAGCGATTCGCCATGCTTGCGAGGCGGCTGAAATCCTGACTCGGTCGTACGGCGCCCAGGCGCTGGCGGGGCGACTGCAACGATTTGGTTCGCTTCCCGTTTCGATCGGCTGCGAACTCGACGGAGACGTTCCCACCCCGGAAGGGACGGTTCACTTCAACAATGTCTTTCATTCCGCGACCGTCGCCATCCCCTGGACGACCATCGAAGCGGTCGAGGGAGAATATAACTGGGACGCGACCGACCGGCGGGTCGAGTGGTGCGAACAGCAGAAGCTGATGATTCGCGGGGGACCGCTGATTGATCTGGGGCCAGGTGGACTTCCCCCCTGGCTGGCGTTGTGGGAACAGGACGTTTTCAATCTGCAAAGCTTCGTCTGCGATTTTGTCGAGACCGCGATTGCCCGATACTTCGGGCGAATCCATACCTGGGAAGTCTGTACCCGGATGAACACCGGTGGTGCATTGACTCTCTCGGAAGAAAGCCGTCTGACGCTGACTGCCCGTGTCTTCGACGTGGCACGACAGGTTGACGAGGATGCTCACCTGATTGTGCGAGTTGATCAGCCGTGGGGGGACTACCAGTCACGTGGTTCTCACGGACTTTCTCCCATTCAGATGGTCGATGCCCTGATCCGTTCCGGTGTCGGCCTGTCGGGAGTGAATCTGGAAGTCGCGATTGGCTACCGCCCGCACGGTTCGGCACAGCGCGATCTGCTGGAGTGTTCGCGCCTGATCGACACGTGGACCAATCTGGACATTCCGATTTTCGTGACCCTGGTTTGTCCGTCGAGTTCCGAGCCGGACGAGCTGGCTCTGCCAGACATTCAGGTCAATCCCCGTACCTGGCCAACACCGGGCAATGAAAAGATACAGGCGCGCTGGATTGAGTCGATGCTGGATCTGCTCGTGGCCAAGCAGCGGGTAGCGGGTGTGCTGCTGCCCCACCTGTCAGACGGGCAATCTCACCGGTTTCCTCATGCTGGCCTGTTAAACCGGGATGAAACTCCCAAGGAGATCGTCGAACGGCTGATCTCTCATCAAATTAATCAGCGTCTTAAATCCTGATTCGAAAGGATTCCTTGTGAAGGGACTTGTGACATCTTCTCCCGGTGGCTGGCAAAACACGCGGCTGGAACAAGTGGACCTGAGGGTCGGGCGTCCCGAGGAAGTTCTGGTCGAGATCCGGGCGGTGGGACTCAACCCGGCTGACAATTTTCAGATTGAAGGAAAATACCCGGGTGGGCCTCAGCCACCCTTTCTTCCCGGCCGGGACGCCTGTGGAGTGGTCATTCAGGGAGATTCTACAGGGCGCTGGCAACCCGGTGACGAAGTTGTTGCGCTGCAGACATCGACCTCGAACCTCCGCGACGGGACGCTTTGTGAGCAGCAGTGGCTCGCGGCCGAGAACCTGGCCCGCAAGCCCAGGGGCTGGAGTGATGTGGAAGCGGCGGCCGCACCACTGGCCTATCAGACCGCGTGGAAGGCCCTGTTCGATGTGGGCGCTCTCGAGGCGGGTCAGACCGTTGTTGTGACAGGGGCTTCTGGTGGTGTTGGGCTGGCCTGCGTGCAGCTTGCCAGCGCACTCGGAGCCAGAGTTGTGGCACTGTCTCGCTCGGAAGAAAAGCGGCAAAAGCTACAGCGACTCGGTGCCAGTCACGTGTTTGCTCCGGACCATCCCCAATTAAAGGACCAGATCTTTTCCTCGATCGGAGCTAAAGGAGTGTCTCTCGTCGTGGAGAATGTCGGGGGACCTTCACTGGCGACATCGATCCATCTGCTGGGGGTGCATGGCCGGGTCAGCGTGGTGGGACTTCTGGCGGGAGTCGAATCGGTGGTTCCTCTCCCCTCGCTGATGTTTAAGCGAGCATCGATTCACGGGGTTCTGGTGACGGATGACTCGCCCGCCAAAGCGCAGTCTTCGTGGAAAGCGCTCGTCGAGTTGATGAACAGTAAGCAGATTCGCCCGATCGTGTGTGCCACCTACCCGCTGGACTCTGTCGAGAAAGCTTTCAAGCATCTCGGGGGTGACGTCTTCGGTAAGGTCGTCGTCGAAATTCCGTCCGCAATGTGACGGAATTCGGCGTCCGTTGCGAGAGTTGCCGGTCAGCCGACTCCGTCCTCCTGAATAAAATCCCGACCGTCGAGCGTTCTTCTCGGATGATGAGCGGAGAAACCTTCGGTGAGTGAAGCTGCGCAGACTGTTTGGGACCTGCTTGTTTTGTGTGCAGAAGGAGATGCTCGGATCTTTTGTGCAAAGTTGCTCCGATACTACTGAGCAGTGGATTACACGTTGCGTTTGCACTTCGCGGCGGGGGTCCCTGATCACCTGACCGAGTGATCAAAGGAGATGAGATCCGGCACCCACTCCACTTTTGCCGCGGTGATCGAGAGAGGGGATGCAAGGCGGTTATAACCAGGCGTTTGCAAGGATGCAACGAATGAAACCGATAACCCGCTTGTGGCAGAAGTCTGTTGCAGCGTTGCTACTGGGGGGAGCCTTGTCTACAGGGCCGTCAGGCCTGGGGCAGGAGTTTCTGTACGACTCGCCGGTGGAACCAGCTCCCTTTTCTCAGGCATCTCCTTATTTTTCTCCGCAATTGATCGCCGGCAACGCGGCCTACGGATTGGAGAACGATTCGCTTCCTGCTGAACTTGCCGAAGAAGTCGCCGGGGCACGTGTCAGTCAGCCGCTGGGACCACATCCCGTCAGTGATGTCGGTTTCCTGATGAACGAACTGGGGATGAAGAACCTGTTCGGCGACAGCGGGATACGGACTTTCGGCTGGTTCGAGACCGGGTACAGCGGTTCCTCATCAGGGTCTGGACTCTTGTCTGTTCAGCCACGTCAGAACCGGTTTGGAAATGAGTTGCTGGTGGACCAGATCGGCCTGGTGATTCAGAAGCCGTTGAAGCAGGATCAATTCGACCTGGGTTTCAATATTCGCTACTTCGCGGGGGCGGATGCGGCACTCGGTCAGCCCAAAGGGGGGATTGGCAACGCAGACAACACGCGGTTCAGTCAGGACTTCCGAGATTTGAATATCTCTGCCCATTTGCCGATCCTGACGGAAAAGGGGATGGATGTCAAAATTGGCCGTATGAATTCGATCATCGGTTACAATGGCTTTCTCGCTCCGTACCGTCCGTTCTACTCCAGTGATTATCAGTTCTTCTATTCACAAGACGGCGCCTTCACCGGGCTTTTAACGAATCTGCACGTGAACGATCAGCTCGATCTCTGGAATGGCGTTACATTAGGTGCTAATACATTCTATACACTGCGAAGTGATAACTCGTACTGCTATATCGGCCAGTTCAACTACTGGCTGACCCCGGAAAAACGGACTCGACTGACGGGCTCCGTCTATGCAGGTCCGGACGCCATTTTCGCTGCACCAGGAATGAGTGGTGACTTCAACACCACGGTTGAAATTCGACTGCAGCATGCCTGGAGCAGATACTTCACGCAGGTCGTGCAGAACAATATGGGGTGGGACCGGAACACACCGGTCGGAACCGGATCATGGTACGGTCTTTACACCATCGGAATCCTGCACCTGAATGCCGAGGTTGATGCCCTGCTGCGGGTGGAATGGTTCGATGACGTTCAGGGGACTCGCACCGGAGTCGCTGCCAATTACTCCGAAGTCACTCTGGGGACGAACTGGCACCCCAATAAGTACCTCGAAATCCGCCCTGAAATTCGGGGCGACTTCGCCGACCGGGCGGCGTTTGGTGTCGGAGGAGCACATACGAACCACAATCAATTGACGGGTGGTATCAGTGCTCTGGTGAAATTCTGAGACGGGCGTGGCGGTCCCACAGATCGTTTCTCTTGTGATGACCGTGGGCGGAACTGCGAAGTAAAAACTCCAGCCGGAGGGAGGTTCAGGATGAACCTCCCTCCGGCTGGGTGTTCGTTTGAGGGACTGCTAAGTCAATTCCTCGGCGACAACGGGGGTGGTGCCGCGGTTCCAGTCATCGGCACTCATGAACCAGTGGTTTGGAGACAGACTGGAGGAATTCAGCAGCCACGGTGGTGACTGCGGCCCCGATTTCCACGCGGCGGCGATGTGCATGGAGAGGCTGACCAGGTCGGTCGTTACGGCGGAAGGATCACCGCACCAGCGGAAGCATGTCCCTTCGGTGCCGAGCGGAAAGACAGATCGTCCGGCGGCCGGATTGGCTTCCGGCAGGGAATCCGGTAGCGGACCCCCGATGAACAGGCTGCCGCAGGCCAGCTCGCCCCCGAAGTACCAGCTCGCTTCTTCCGTTGACCAAGGGCCGTCCCAGCGGAATCGGTCACGGTAGATCAGTTCTCCAGCACGGCGTACTTCAAAGTCCTGCACGATACAATTGAACTGAAAACGTTCAGAAATTTCAGCCCGTTCGTAGCGCCCCGGCAGCCAGATATCCCCCCAGATCAGTTTGGCTCGAGGAGCCAGATTGACGCGACCTCGCTGGTAATACTTGCACCCCGCGAAGGGGATGTTCGGTCCCGGCAGAACCACCAGACAGGCATCGTCCTCGACGTCGATCGTCCACTGCTGTGAGGCAAAGCTTTTCAGCGCAGGATGGATTCTCGTGGCTGATTGACCTGTGATCACCGCCTGTGTGCCGCTACGTGCGACGATTTCCAGGTGATGGATGTCACCATCCATCAGCCCGGCTGTCAGGTTGATGACGTAAAGCAAGGACGCGTGTTCTGCTCCGAACACAAACGGCGGCAGCACCCGGACGGGGATCTGCTGGTAGCAGCTCCCCAGTCGCGTCGCGTTGCCGGATTGAACCAGTTCGATTCGTGCTCCACCGACCCGCCCCGCAGGGTGATGGATCGATTCCATTCCAGCGAATTCGGGTGGTGT
>NZ_DASWWZ010000666.1:0-5899 GCF_036405755.1 Schlesneria sp. | reverse complement strand
ATTCCTGTTGCACAGGGGTAGGCTTTAATCAAAGTTTTTAACGTTGGTGATTGACATCAGTAGACATAGCGTCTTATTCTTGAGTGTTAAATTTTATTTTTTTCATCGAAGACGAAGGTACTCATGGCACGAACACCCCAGGACATCACTGACGCTGAATTAGCGGTCATTAATCTCTTATGGGAACGAGGGCGAACAACGGTTCGCGACCTGACGGATACGCTCTATCCCGGTGGCACCGGTGCACATTACGCCACGGTGCAGAAGCTGCTTGAACGGCTGGAACTGAAGAAATTTGTGAAGCGGGACCGCAAGCCCTGGCCTCACATGTTCGAGCCGAAAATTGATCGTGACGAGCTGATCGGTCGCCGTCTACAGGCTACTGCGGACAAGTTGTGTGAAGGTTCGCTCGCCCCTCTGCTGTCCCATCTGGTGAAGGCAAAGCTCAGTCCCGATCAGATTGGTTCGCTGCGTGATTTGCTGGACGATCTCGACAAGGAAAAAGGTCGATAGACCGAAGCTTTTCACTGTAGAAAAGCTTGTCACGGTAGACGTCTGGCCTGAGGCCAGATCGGAGTGGGATCCCTGGCGGATCTGGAGCGCAGGACTTCCGGCAGGAGCGCGCAGTGCTGACGTATCTCGAGTTTGCACTTATCAACGCGATGATGATTGTTCCGCTCGCCATTCTCTCTGAGATTGCCGGGCGGACTTTTCGTCGTCCCACTCTGACGCATCTCTTATGGGTTCTCATTCTTGTCAAGCTCGTGACACCACCGCTGTGGCAAGTTCCGTTGATCGACCGTGAATGGCTGGTCACGGTTGGTCAGCAGTTAATTCCCCCTGTGCTGGCGGACGTGGATACCATCGAACTGCGGCAACGTCTGGCAGGTCTGAGCGAGGATTCGATTCACGAGTCGCAGTCCCAACCCAGCCCTCGACCCCGACCTCGCAGTCTGGCGGATCAGGACCGTCGGATGGCCGCCCGGGACGAGACCATTCAGTCGTACGTCACTCGATCGCTGCGTAGCCAGAATCTGCGTCTTTATGCTCTGGCCGTACTTCTGAATGTCTGGGCTCTGGGGGCGTTGACCTGGTTTGTCGTGCAGGGAATGCGATGCATTCGATTCCGGCTGGCGCTACAGCAGGGATGTGCAGCCGGCACGAAACTCCAGCGCACCGCCGACGTCATCGCTCAAAGGATGGGGCTGACTCAAGCACCCACCGTCTGGCTGATGCCGGGGGTCATGTCCCCCATGCTCTGGGGGTGCGGACGATCACCGTTATTGGTCTTCCCTGAACTGCTGCTGGATCGGCTGGATGAGGAAGCGACGGCAACGCTGCTGACTCATGAACTGTCCCACTTCCGTCGTCGCGATCATTGGGTTCGCGTTCTCGCCCTGGTAACGACGGGACTCTTCTGGTGGCATCCCGGTGTCTGGTGGGCACGTCGCGAGATCGAAGCGGCGGAAGAAGAATGCTGCGACGCGATGGTCGTGTCGATTGCTCCATCCGTCCCCAGGCGGTATGCCCAGGCCATTCTCGACGTGGTCGATTTTCTCGCCGAGCAGGAGTTGAGAATGCCCGCCCTGGCGACCGGCATCGGCCAGGTTCCGTTCCTGCGACAACGTCTGACCTGGATCATGAGTGGCCCCCGCCGCCAGGACATTGGCTTGTGCGGATGGGGACTGTGTGCATTGCTGGTCTGTCTGCTGCCCCTGCAGCCCTCGTGGGTTGGTGCACAGGGAACCTTGCTTCCGGCGACGGTATCGCCGATGGCTCAGTTATCCGTCCCGTGGAACGCGATTTCGTCCGTCGCGCCAATGGCCGGGGATCCGGGGGCCTCCCCTGTTACGGAGGGGACGAAGAACACGGATTCGGCGGAAGGTGAGCCCGGCAATGTAACGCGATGGAGCGGGTCTGAGGTGCAGGCACAGTCGTCTGATGGTCGCCTGGTTGTCGTAGGAAACGAAGGATTTCGCACGCTCCTGGACTTGGAGTCGGGTCGAGAAATCGAGCTGATCGATTTCTCGATCGAGGCGATGGCTTTCGGCCAGGGCTCACGTGAGTTCGTGTCCGTCAGTCGTGATGGAATGCTTCGATTGTGGAACACACAGACGCTAAAGATTGACCGTGAATGGAAGGTCCCCGGGGGGGACGTCAAGACGGTTGATCTTTCTGCCGACAGTTCCTGGATCGCAACGGGTGGTCGCGATGGGGTTGTACGGATCTGGAATCGGTCTGCAGACAAAGTGATGCAGGAATTTCCTCGCGAACTCGCTCCGATCAACTGCGTGCGGTTCTCACCCTACTCTGCCTTGCTGGCGGTTGCGACGGGGGACTGGATGTCTCCTCGAACAGGCAGAATCGCACTGGTCGATTCACGCGACTGGAGCGAGGTGATCTCGATGAACTGGAACTCACCTGCGGCAGTGGTGGCGTTTCACGCAGATGGTGATTCACTCGTCAGCGGTGACTGGCAAGGCCGCGTTGCCCGGTGGAGCCTCTCAACGGGGGAACTGATGGGACTCAGTCGCGGACATGAGAAATTCATGGCCGCCGCTCAGTTTTCATCCACAGCTTCGCCGCTACTGGAAATTGATGTGCCGGATCTTCCCTCGCACTGGAGTTGGAACGAGGTCGAACCGGGCGAAAGCGGCCTGCGGATTTTCAGCCGCTGGGGGTTCTACTCTCTTTACAATCTCAGTCCTGCGTCCGCTTCAAGCATGTCGGCAAAGCGGTAATGACAGGTCAAGAAGCTGTTTCACGGCTCCATTGCCGCGCACGAATCTGCTGGGTGGAAAATCCCTTCTGCTGCGCTCATCGCGAGTCCGGGGTCGGGCAGTCGGTGCAGCCGCTGTGACACGCTGAACACCATGACTTTGACCCTGGATTCAATCCGTGTTTCCGAGACTGAGCACCATCGAGCACGCTCGCCGAGCTGCGGTGTTGTTCTCGGGGGTTCACATCTGCGGCCACGTGGGAGGGTGTTACTCGACTGCCGGAAGCGCAAAAAGAAAGGAGCCTCTGAATGAGAGGCTCCCTGATCTTTTGATTCCGAGTCTGCAAGCTCACCGAGTCAGGCGAGAGTTCGCAAAGCTCCCGAATGCGAGATCTCATCCAGGAAACTCGCTGTCTGCGATTCCCGGATGGGATGACACGCCATTGGGCTATTTCGTCTGAGATTCGCGGAAGGGGAACACGTCCACGGGCTGCAGGGCGCTGGGTGGCAGTGGGTTGGGGGAGTTGACGTATCCGAACCGGTAGCAGCCGACCATCCCTGACGTGACTTCAGCGACGTACAGCACTCCCGTGGCGACGGCCTGACCGGTCCCCTGATTGGCAGCACCCGCGTTCAGGAAGCCTTGTCCGGGGATGATCGTGTATTTGCCGTTCGAGCGGACTTTGAAATCCTGAGCGACGTTGGCAAACCAGAAGTTTGTGAAGGACTGCGACTGTGGGTTCAGCAACGCCCCCTGCAGTCGGCCCGTCGAGAAATCCAGTACAAAGACCGCATCGGGAAGTCCTGGACCGACTTCGACCGTACAAATGGCGAACTTGGCATCGCGGTCGGTTGCGCTGGCAAGAACCTGCTCATGCGGCCACAGATAGGCAAGGCAAAGACCGGCAATGACGCCGAATCCCAACCAGACAAGCTGACGTTCTTTCGCGTGTGATTTCATGAATCGATCCTGCTTCCATTGAGACCGGGGGATAGGCAGCCGAGAGGTGAAGTGTCCTGATGCGCGTTCGGCGTGTCCGACGGCCAAAATTTTAATCCGTTCAAGTGCATTCGGCTAGTTGAGCTGCGAGCGGGTCACGAAATTCCCCGTGAATCAGGGAGCGACGTCGGGAGTGTCAGCCGGGCGTTCCGGGGGACATTTCTTTTGACTTGGTGGCGACAGATTCTGTTTGTGGCTTGCTCACGGGGCTTCACCTCTCCCCTGCTCCGGTGACAATTCGTTTCCGTCGAATGCTGTAGTCCGCTCACCGTTCTGCTAATCTGCGTACTATGAACACCAGCTACTATCATTTTGATGTCGCCGTGATCGGTGCAGGCCATGCCGGATGTGAGGCTGCACTGGCAGCGGCGCGAATGGGCGCCACGACCGTACTGCTCACCATGAACTGCGACAGCGTGGGCCAGATGAGCTGCAATCCAGCCATCGGTGGCGTGGCGAAAGGCCAGATCGTCCGAGAAATCGACGCTCTGGGGGGCGAGATGGGCCGGGTGATTGACGAGACCGGCATTCAGTTCCGGATGCTCAATCGCAGCAAGGGGGCTGCGATGCATAGCCCTCGTGCCCAGGCAGACAAAAAAGCCTATCAATTCGCGATGAAGTACCGGATCGAGTCTCAGCCGGGACTGACCCTCCGACAAGAAATGGTCGAAGAACTCCTTTCGGAACCAGGCGACGCCACGGCGGATCAAGCGGAATCGGGTTCCGCACCCTACCGCATTACGGGCGTCCGGGTACGTGGGGGAGGTGTCTATCACTGCCGCAGTGTGATCGTCACGACCGGAACATTCCTGCAGGCGATCATGCACACGGGGGAAGCCAAGACAGCGGGGGGACGTGCGGGGGACGGGACAACGGGAACCATGTCCGATTCGCTGAGGAGCCTCGGTTTTGAACTCCAGCGGTTTAAAACGGGAACTCCCTGTCGACTGAACGGCCGGACGATTGATTTCTCGGCCTGTTCCGAGCAGCCGGGGGATCCCCTGCCTCAACCGTTTTCTTATCTGACCGACTCGATCTCGCAGCCGCAGATTCCCTGCTGGTTGACCGAGACCAATGAAGGGGTGCACGAACTGATTCGGGCCAACCTTCATCGGGCCCCGATGTACAGCGGACAGATTCAGTCGACAGGTCCCCGCTATTGTCCGTCAATCGAAGATAAAGTCGTCCGTTTCGCGGAAAAGCCGTCGCATCATATCTTCCTCGAGCCCGAAGGGCGGAACACGTGGGAGTACTACTGCAATGGCATTTCGACCAGTCTTCCCCGGGATGTGCAGGACGAACTCGTTCGGTCAATTCGAGGACTGGAACGGGCCGAGATCATGCGCTACGGCTACGCAGTGGAATATGATTTCGCACCGCCGACTCAGTTAAGAGCCACTCTTGAAACCAAGCGCGTCGAGGGCCTTTACTTCGCAGGTCAGATCAACGGAACAACCGGGTACGAAGAAGCGGCAGGTCAGGGATTGATTGCCGGTGCGAACGCGGCGCTCAAGCTGGCGAATCAACCTCCCTTGATCATTGATCGCAGCCAGGGTTACCTGGGGGTCCTGATCGATGATCTGGTGACAAAAGGGGTCGATGAGCCCTACCGCATGTTTACTTCTCGCTCCGAGTATCGGTTGCTGCTTCGCCAGGACAACGCCGATCGCCGACTGACCCCCATCGGACGACGGATCGGTCTGGTGACGGAAGAACGCTGGCAGCGGTTCCAGCAGCATGAACAGGAGATCGAACGGGCCAGCGACTTGATTCAGCGATTGCGACATGAAGGGAGCACGCTGGAAGAGTGGTTGCGGCGACCGGAGGTCACCTGGACGGAACTGACTTTTCGCAGCAGCGAATTAGCATCACTAGCGATCGGGCAACTTGCCCGGCAGCAAGTGGAGATTGAAACCAAATATGCTGGTTACATCCGCCGACAATCTGCAGATATCCAGCGTCAAAACCAGATTCAGGTCGTGAAGATTCCGGAGACATTCAACTTTCAGGCGGTCGCTCAACTGCGCCGCGAGGCCAAGGAGAAGCTGGCTCGCGTTCGCCCGCGGGATCTGGGACAGGCGGGACGCATCAGCGGAATTACACCTGCTGATCTCACGATTTTGCTGCTCTATTTGAAAGAGCCTGAGCGGTTGGCCAGCGAAGGCTGACACGAATCGACC
>NZ_DASWWZ010000665.1:0-7511 GCF_036405755.1 Schlesneria sp. | reverse complement strand
GGGATCGTGGACCCGATCGATGATTTTCGGGCGACAAACCCGCCGTCAAACCCGGCGTTGCTCAAGGCAATCTCGGAATACCTGGTGTCTGGCAAGACGCCTGGCTCCGAATCGAATCCAGGCGGAGCGATACCGTCGTCCGATCTCACTGCTCAAATCCCGGCATTCGATTTACGGCGTCTGTTGCGAGCGATCCTGAACTCCAGAACTTACCAGCTCTCATCCACCATCAACGAGACCAATCGAGACGATGAATCGAACTTCAGCCGTGCCTACGTCCATCGCTACTCTGCAGAACAGCTACTCGACGCGACGAGCCTGATGCTGCAGGTTCCACTGGAATTTTCGGGCTATCCACCAGGTCGACGGGCGGGACAAATCCCCGGGATCAACGCGATGAAGACCAGAGAGAACGGGCTGACGGAAGCGGATCGATTTCTCCGGCTGTTTGGTCGACCACCTCGCCTGCAATCCTGTGACTGTGAACGATCCGACGAATCCACACTGGGGCAGACATTCCAGCTCGTGAGCGGTTCACTCGTGAATCGAATGCTGACCGCCAAATCGAACCGCCTCAGCAACCTGAGCGGAGAGAACAACCGCCCCGAGCAGGTGATCACCGAACTCTACTGGAGCGCACTCACAAGGCCGCCGACAGAGAAAGAACTGGCCGGCATCACGCAGTTTCTAAACCAGTCCGAGAACAAGCGTGCTGCACTGGAAGACATCGTCTGGGGACTTTTGAACTCGCACGAATTCCTTCTGCGGCGATAGCTGTCTGCCAGGGAGTGCGACAAGCACGCTCAAAAGTGCTTCACGCAGCTGATTCATTCAACAACCCGCAATGCAGAGGCAACGGAGATGACATTGAGACAAACACCCCAACTCATTCTTCCCCGCAGGAAGGCATTGCAGATTGGCGGACTTGGAATGCTTGGTCTGACGATGCCTCGCATGATCCGGGCCGCAGAAGAACCCGCCGTCCGAACGGGCCGTGCAAAATCCGTAATCTTCCTGTACCAGTTCGGCGGGCCCAGTCACCTCGACACGTTCGATCCCAAGCCCATGGCACCTGCCGGAGTTCGTAGCCATTATGGGGTTATTGACACGGCTGCCCCCGGAATTCAAATCTGCGATCAACTGCCAAAGACTGCAGCGGTCATGGACGAGATCACCGTGATTCGGACCGTGTATCACACGATGAAGAATCACAATCCTGCCGCCTATTACGCACTGACCGGCCACGCTCCCCCCGTCGACGACATCCGGCTGCGCGACTCGCAGGATTTGTTTCCTGCATACGGTTCGGTCGTCGATCGGCTTTCCCCCAACACCAACGGCATGCCCACGTTCGTCGCCTTTCCGCACGTGATGCGCGACGGTGAAATCACACCGGGTCAGCACGCCAGCTTTCTCGGAAAAGGCCATGATCCGTTGCTGATCACGTCCGATCCCAACGATCGCCGGTTCGCTCTCCCGGAACTCAGTTTGCCCAATGGACTTGATGCTCAGCGGTTGCAGGACAGGCGTCAGATCCAGCAACTGGTCAATCGGCAGATTGGTGAGCTCGAACAGAACCCGGCCGCACGCGGACTTGATGCCTACTACGAAAAAACGATGGGAATGCTGAATTCGTCCAAGGTCCGGGATGCGTTCAACCTCGACGCCGAACCTCAGGCCATCCGGGAAAAGTATGGACGAACGACGTATGGGCAAAGCTGTCTCCTTGCCCGTCGCCTCGTCGAAGCGGGTGTCAAATTTGTGAACGTCTACTTTGCGAATAGCATCGGTGGTCGTCGCAATGACGGGGGCTGGGACACGCATGGCTTCGATAACACCCGCATGTATCCCATCCTCAAGGATTACCTGCTTCCGATAACCGACCAGACGCTTCCGACCTTAATCACGGATCTGAAGGAACGCGGGCTGCTGGAAAGCACGCTGATCGTCTGGATGGGCGAATTTGGTCGCACTCCGCGGATCAACGACAATATCAGTCGCGACCACTGGCCGCAGTGCTACTCGGTGTTGCTGGCCGGTGGTGGTGCCAAACGGGGATTCGTCCACGGCGTATCCGACAAGCAGGCTGCCTATCCGGACAAGGACCCCGTCCAGCTCGACGATCTCATGGCGACCGTGTTTGAACTCTTGGGGATTAATCCTCAAACAGAAGTGCGCGATAAGCTCAATCGGCCGCTCCCGATCTCCGCAGGTCGTGTTGTGACGAATGTGATCACTTAGGGATCCTCAGGGCACAGAAGCTCCTCATAAAAGTCTCGATTAACTCTCTGACCGCAGTTCGGACCTGCACGGACGTCGTCACACGCCCGTGACAATCACAGTCACGGTTCCCGACCGCCCGATTCCTGCACGCCTCATCCCGAAGTTATCCGCTGCCCGCGAGCAAGTGACTTCACGGGAATTGCATTGGGGTTAACGGCTGGACTCCGACGGCCACTCTCGTCGGAAAGGGTCTTCGCGAGAGACCTCGAAACCGGCTTCGACGAGAGGTACTGATCGGATGAATCAATCTCCGCTTACGCTTGCTTTGTCAGCGCCATCACGGAGAATGCACCCCTCCCATTTTCAATTTGCTGGCAGCCGAAAGAGTCTCTGATGATTGAAGACGTCGAGTATGATCCGTATGCGCTTCCGGCAGACGCGATTCAGGAACCGCCACAGTCTTTGCTGACGGCGCTGCGTAAGATCGGTCCGGGGATCATCCTCGCGGGAACGATTGTCGGGTCCGGAGAACTGTTGCTGACAACTTCTCTCGGTGCAAAACACGGATTCGTCTTCCTGTGGCTGATCCTGTTCAGTTGCGTCATCAAGGTCTTTGTTCAGACAGAGCTGGGTCGTTACGCCATTTCCTCTGGAAAACCGACCCTCGGGGCAGTCAATGAACTGGGCGGACCTCGTCTGGGAGCAAACTGGATCTGCTGGTGGTGGTTCGTGATGATGTCCACGACTGTGTTTCAGCTTGGTGCCATGACGGGCACCGTGGGCCAGTCCCTGCACCTCGCATTCCCCGGCCTCAGCGAACAACTCGTCAGCCTGTTCGATACTTCGTTCCCTGCACTGGCCAGGATCGTCAGCGAACGCCCTGATTATCCCTGGGCCATCCTGACCTGTCTAACAGCGATTCTGCTGCTCTGGAGCGGCAGCTATCAGAGAATCGAGTCCGTGACGACATTTCTGGTTGTGGGACTGACTCTGGTCACCGTGACGGCTGCGATGGCCCTCCCGGCGACTCGGTTCCCCATCCCCTGGAACGATGTCGCCAAGGGGTTGACGTTCGGTCTTCCCGCAGAAGGGATTGCGGTCGCATTCGGAGTTTTTGGAATCACCGGAGTGGGCGCAGCAGAGCTGTTCTATTACCCCTACTGGTGCCTCGAGAAAGGCTATGCGAGATATGCCGGCCGGTCTGACGAGAGTCAGGAATGGGTGAACCGGGCTCGCGGCTGGATCTGCGTCATGTATCTGGATGCATGGGTCAGCATGATCGTTTTTACCATTTCGACCGTCGCCTTTTATTTCATGGGAGCGACAGTCCTTCATAGCCAGGGCTTGGCCCCACAGGGTAAAGATATGATCCTGACCCTGTCGAGAATGTTTGTCGATTCCTTCGGAACGTGGACTCAGGTTGCGTTTCTGATTGGAGCGGGTGCTGTGTTGTTTAAGACGCTGTATCTGTCATCCGCCGGAAATGCACGGCTGGTGGCAGATCTCATGAGTCTGGCCGGTATCGCCCGTTATCGACAACCGCACGAACGCGCTCGTGCGATCCACTGGATCTCGCTGCTCATTCCCGTCATTGCTCTCGGTCTGTTCCTGACATTCAAAGAGCCGAAGTGGATGGTGGTGGTGGGGGGCTTTGGACAGGCACTGACATTGCCGATTATCACCGCGTCGACAATTTATTTCCGTTACCGAAAGCTCGACCGGCGTCTGACACCTCCGCTGCTCCTCGACATCTGTCTGTGGATCGCGTTTGTTTCCATTACCCTGGTTGCCGGGTACGCGATGAGAGATCAGATCATCAAATTCGCATTCACTCCGTCGGTCATTGGCGGGAAATAGAATCGGCCCGATCGTCAAGCGGCGGCCGCTCGGGCTGTTGCACAGAGTCTCTTTCCACGGCGAGATCACGAGTTCCCCGCCCCGCACCAGCGGAGTGGGACTGGGGCAGTCGTGGACGTTTTCCCCCCCTGTAAGAAACCGCGAAAAAGGTGCGGGGGCGGGAACGTCACTCGACGTCCCCTTCTGGCGTCACGATCCCATATGACTCAAGCAGACTGTCCCGTTCGGCATTCAGGTCCAGGTCGATGTAGGTACGAAACGACCGGACCATCTGAATCTTCCCTTTTGGAACCACGGGCTTCACTGGCGTTTTTTTCAGATCATCCGCCTGCTTTAAGGCTCTCTCCGTCCAGGTATCCATGTTCACATCCGCTTTGACAATTTCCCCCGTCGCCTTTTCGTATTGGTCCACCTCCGCCGCATAGGCCTGGTGCAGGGTCCGAGCCGTATTGGCGAGCTGTTCTGCTGCGGCGACAGACCGTATACACTCAGCCTGGTAGATACCGCGCTGATTGAGCAACTGAGTGAGTCCGAATTCCAGACGCCTTTCATCCACCCGGCGCCCTGCTAAGCGGGTCGTCTCCCGCAGCATCGCCACTTGCTGATCGAGAAGTGCAATCGAGCTCACTAAAACCTGGGCTCGTCGATCGACAAGAGTGTACTCTTTCTCAAGCCGGTCCATTGATTTTTGAAACTCAGCCGTTTTCTCAGCGAAGGTCTCTTTCGCTTCCGCTGCAGACTTCTTCAGCCCCTCTCGTTTTACCTTCGCTCCGTCCAGTGACCTCTGCAGGCGAGCCTGTTTGCGTTCCAGTTGTGCGGCCCGCTGCTGCTTCACCTTTTCCCGTGCCTGCTCGATTTCGCTTTCCAGTTCTGCATGCTTCATGTGGATCTCGGTTTTTCCGGCGAGATATCCCTCCATGCGTTCTTCAGGCAGAATTTCTGCCAGCTTCGCTTCCGCCTGTAACCAGTCCTCTCGACGCTCTTTTGTTTCACACGTAAGACCCAGTGTGGCCATGATCGTGCCGATCCAGCGAACATCGGCGTCTACCGAATGAGACGAGGACTCGTCCCCGCTCGTAATCCGCTTGGCAAACTCCATCAGGCGGGAATATCCGGTGTCATCATTCTTTGAGACGAAGCAGGTCCAGATCTCGGCTTTCCAGGCGGCGTGATACATCACCCCTTCTGATCGCGTGACCGCCTGAAATTTTTCCAGTGCCTCTTTCTTCTTCAACTGCTTCCAGAGGACCAACCCTTGCGCATAATCGATACGGGGATCGTCCGGTGCGTCAGCCTTGAGGCGCAGATAAAGTCGCTCCGCATTGGCCAACTGTTGAGGCCCCCTTTCGAACCCCACCGCCAGTAGTTCCGCCACTCGTTTACCCAGTGCGGGATCGACCGGCGTATTGTCCTCGGCACAGCAAAGTCGGGTCGATGAATTGAAAGTACAGGCGATCAGAATCATCGCGGTTAGAAGAGCCTCTCTCACTCGGTCGCTCCTGCGCTGATGGAGTAGAGCTGAATCGGAGGGCCATCCAGAGCCTTCGTATAGGTTTCGCGAAATTCCTCGAAGCGGGTATCCACTTTCTGCTGCGTGGACATCGTTGCGGCACCAAACCGGATCGCCCGCCGCATGGACTCGGCATCGACCAGCCCGAGGGCACCCAGGGATTGCTTGATCGACTTCACCTGAGGATCATCTTCGATTCTCGCCTCCGCCTGAGGACGTGGCTGAGCCGCATCGCCCACCTCTGTCTGGCTCCAGATCGTCCGCCAATCCCCCTCGGCCACCTGGACAACAAACCGCGAATCGACCCGGACACGTAAGCCGACCGGATCAATCTCCAATCGTGTCACGCGAAATCCGCGTCGCTTGAGTGTCTGTGCCTGACGAATGGCATTCGCCAGCCACCGCGACTGGTCGTGATATTTTTTCGGTGCCGAAAAATCGTTCCCGAGATCCTTCAACAGCGAGTTCCACTGCTGCTCGAGCAGTTGCGGGATCACCTGGACGAGATCTGCGGCTTCCCCCGCTTTCGTGCGACTGATCACATCCCCCGTCCCCTGGAAGTTGAGTTCCTCAACCAGCCCATGTTCCAGGAGCGCACATCGTGCCGCCCATTCCGCATCACTTTGTACTCGTCCCGGCAATTGCTTGATGAACTCTTGGGCCGGCGCCTCGAAGTGAATTCCGAGGTCGGTCAACTCTTTCTGCAGTGACGCAACTTCACGAGTTTCGACGTGAGTGATCCGGGCGTTCCAGGCATGAGTCGCAATCAGGCGACGATCCCCTTGAGCTCGCACCATTCTGGCAATTGATGCGGGGCGAATGTCGTACCAGAGAAAATCAGGGTCTTCGTCCGGCGGTTTGGCCAATAAGCGGTCCAGTCGCTCCAGTTCCTGCTTGAAGAAGAAACTCATTCCCGCCGGGACATCACCTGCATCTAAACGTTGTCTGATCCGGTCACGCGTTTGTATCCGCGCGCGCTGGCGGGACTCCACATTCGTTTTGACGACGGCAGCAGCGCCCTGTGGGTCGGCAGCCGACAGCCAGTCTCGCGAAACCACGAGTGTCAGATACGCCTTGGGGTCGCTGCTGGCAACGAGCCCGCGCAGAGTGCGCCCGGACTTCAGCACGATGACATCGACGGCGGAATTGTGAGGGCCACTCGACTTCGGGTCCGCGTGCACAAGCGATGGAACAAGGCCGATCGCCACAATGAATTTGCAACAGTTTTGACGACGTGCGACCGGGGACACAGCGGCACCTTCCGTCTCAAGTGGGTTCAACCGCGGTTGATAAACGCCACATAATAGAATACCAGCCCCGTCAAAGATGTCAGCAGCAAATCTACTGCGGACGTCCAACCTAGGAGGGCATGCAGCCTGCTATGCTTCCCGGGGGCAGGGGGATGCGGAAATCTCAGCAGGGCGCAAATGATCGTCGTGGCCCACAGAAATGGGGTCGTCACGGCAAAAATCAGATGGATCCGCAGTGCCTGCCGAATCGTATCAGCCTGTTCGGCTGAAAGTGGGGGCCCCTTGCTGACGACCTTCTTCCAACCTCCCTGGACCCAGTGCAGGTCAAACTCGAAGGCAAACACGGCCACCAGAAGCGTGACTGCCAATGCCAGCTGAAGGTTCCGATGACGCTGAAAGCGTCGCTTCCACTTGACCGAATAGAGGCTGAAGATCAGAACGGGAACCAGCAGGACCAGGGCAACAACGATCGCATCCAGCATGAAAGAGGCATGATTTCCCAGGAATCCATCTTTCATGGAAGAACGCCTTCCTATTTTCAGAAGTGGTGCGGTCCGAGCGATCCTGTGAGTTTCAGACCTCGTCTGGGAAATGGGAGTGATCCAAGCAGATCACTCGATCCCCTCAGTCGACTGCTGACATCGATTCCTGAAGAATTTCGGCGATGTGCA
>NZ_DASWWZ010000664.1:0-5252 GCF_036405755.1 Schlesneria sp. | reverse complement strand
TTTGCCGACTGAATACCGCACACAGGAAACAGGGCCAGCGGCAAGAGGCTGGTGGCGGCGATGGGGATGGCCTGAGTCACCCACCAGACGGCCATCCAGAGCGTAACGGCCAGCAGTCGCTGCGCGGCGGGGTTCAGTCCTTCAACAGCAGGCATCGTGGCGACGGCGAGAAACACCAGCGGGCCGAGGAATCGACCGATGCAGCCCATCCAGCCAGGATGTGCTTCTTCACCACTCGCCCCCGTGTCATCCTCGTCCACATCGGCATTCATGGTGAGAGCCTCATCAGAGTTCATGCCGGGTTCCTGGGGACGGAAGCGAGTTGTGGAACAGAACTGTCTGGTCGGTGCGATGGGCCTTCATGAGGGATGCCTGCACAGACGGCAGGCATCCCATGAGTGAAACAGAGGACTGAAGGCAGGACGGGCAGGTCACACTACGCTCGCGTGGGCGTTCAATCCACGCGGCGTTGTGAGCAGTTGTCACTCGTCGGTGACGCAGCCTTCGGAGGCACTCTTCACGTTCTTGATGTACTTGTAGAGGGTCCCGCGATTGGCTTTCAGTTCTGGGGCTTTCCATGTCGAACGGCGTTTGGCGAGTTCTTCATCGGAAAGAGAGAGCACGATCTGGTTGGAGTTGGCGTCGATCGTGATCGTGTCACCGTCCTGAACCAGGGCGATCGGTCCCCCCACCTGAGCTTCCGGTGTGACGTGGCCGACGATGAAGCCGTGCGAACCACCCGAAAACCGGCCGTCGGTGATCAGTGCGACGTCGGATCCCAGACCGGCTCCCATAATGGCCGAGGTGGGTGTCAGCATTTCTGGCATACCGGGGCCACCCTTGGGGCCTTCGTACCGGATGATGATGACGTCACCCTTCTGAATCAGGCCGTCTTCGAGACCCTTCAGCATCAGCTCTTCGGAATCGAATACGCGAGCCGGACCCTTGAAGATGAGTCCTTCTTTGCCGGTGATCTTGGCCACGGCACCTTCCGGACAGAAGTTGCCGCGCATGATCCGGATGTGACCCGATTCCTTGAGCGGCGTTTCCAGCGGCTGAATGATCCGCTGGCCTTCGGCGAGTCCCGGCAGGTTCTTGAGGTTCTCGGCGAGGGACTTGCCGGTCACTGTCATACAGCTGCCGTCGAGCAGACCCTTCTCGAGCAGGTACTTCATCACGGCTGGGGTTCCGCCGACATGATGCAGGTCTTCCATCACGTACTTGCCGCTTGGCTTGAGGTCGGCGATGTAGGGGATACGGTCACTGACGGCCTGGAAGTCGTCGATCGTCAGAGGAACATTCACAGCACGCGCCATGGCGATCAGGTGCAGCACGGCGTTGGTTGAGCCCCCGGTCGCCATGATCACGACCATCGCGTTTTCGAAGGCGGCCCGGGTCATGATGTCACGGGGCTTCAGGTCCATTTCGAGCAGCGTGCGGATGGCTTTTCCGGCTGCCATACATTCACCCAGCTTCAGCGGGTCTTCGGCAGGGATCGATGAGCTGTAAGGGAGTGCCATCCCCATGGCTTCAATGGCAGATGCCATCGTGTTCGCGGTGTACATCCCGCCGCAGGCCCCCGCGCCGGGACAGCTATGTTCGACGATCGACTGGCGGACTTCATCGGTGATCTTGCCGGTGATGTATTCGCCATAGCACTGGAATGCCGAGACGATGTCGAGCTTCGGATGCAGGGGGATACAACCGGCCTTGATGGTGCCACCGTAGATCATCAGCGAGGGGCGGTTCAGGCGTCCCATCGCGATCAGACAGCCGGGCATGTTCTTGTCACAGCCGGGGATCGAGATGTTGGCGTCATACCACTGAGCCGACATGACCGTTTCAATGCTGTCGGCAATCAGGTCGCGGGACTGGAGTGAGAACGACATCCCGTCGGTTCCCATCGAGATTCCGTCGCTCACCCCGATCGTGTTAAATCGCATTCCCCACAGACCGGCCGCAGTGACACCCTCTTTGACTTTTTCAGAGAGCTTGTTGAGGTGCATGTTACAGGGGTTGCCGTCGTACCAGACGCTGGCGATACCGACCTGAGCCTTATCCATGTCTTCACGTTTCATGCCCGTCGCGTACAACATGGCCTGCGAGGCCCCTTGCGAACGTGGCTGCGTGATGCGGGAACTATATTTGTTGATTTGCGTCATGATGAGGTTCACTAAAAGAAGTTGTTTTGAACGGTCTTATCTACAGGAGATAAGGAAATCGGTTACTGATGACTGGCGTTCGTTGTGATCCCCTGCGAGTGGCATAGCAGGGGACTTGTTCTGGCGTTTGATAACGGGTGTCGCGTCTGTCTGTCGAAATTCTTCAGGCTGCAAAGCGGCGACGTACGCTGCTCGAACGTATTCCTGATTCCTGTCCCGAAGTGGATTCTGGAGATGGCCTGGAACGCGGGACTTATCGGTGTCATCCAGCCGCTTGCGTCAGGTCGAGATCGTCCTTCACTCGAGAGGGAGCGGATGCCCACTTCACCTGCGGGCATCACAGATCAGAAATGCTGCGTGGCCTGTGTCACGGAGCTGGCTCCGTTATTCGACCAAGGTCGATGGGTGGGGGACTCGTTCGACGCGCGGCAAGACCTTGGGGACATAGATCGTGGTGTAAGCCTTGTCCTTGCGATGAGCATCAATCGCGGCCTGGTCGGCCCAGTGCTCGTTCAGCAGGAAGACGCGGGGATCGGTCTGCGAATGATAGACTTCAAACCGAAGGCAACCGGGTTCCTGTCGAGACAATCGCCCCTGTTCTGCCAGCAGGCTCTCAATCTCGGCAACGTCGCTGGCCTCTTTGACGGTCAAGACAATGTTGACGTAGATCATGCTCTCTCCTTCGATTCCATCAAACCCATCGAGAGGTTCCGGTCAATCGGATGCCACACAACGTCCGACTCTCTTACCAACTGCTGCCATGGCCCCGCGACAGGACAAGCCGACAGACGTGATTGTTCGCCAGTTCTGAGGAACCTGCGGGCGATCCGTCCCCCTGATTCCACTCCCTCTGAACCGACCTTCTCGCTCTCGTTCAATCAGAACTGCTGCAGGAACCGGATGTCGTTTGAGTAGAAGTGGCGAATGTTCTTGATCCCGTGCCGCATCATACAGAATCGTGCGATGCCCAGCCCGAAAGCAAATCCACTGACCTCATCTGGATCATACCCGACCGCCCGCAGGACGTTGGGGTCGACCATCCCCGCTCCCCCCAGTTCCAGCCAGCCGTCACCCCGCTGAACATCAAACTCGACGCTCGGCTCGGTGAACGGGAAGAACGACGGACGGAAACGAACGTGAACGTCTTCACCCAGATAAGCGGCGGCAAACAGTCGCAGCAGCGTCTTCAGTGAAGCCATCGTCACATCGGGACCGACCATCAGACCTTCCATCTGATGGAACATGATGTGGTGTGTATCGTCGATCTCGTCGGGACGATAGACACGTCCGACCGAGACGATGCGCACGGGCGGCTTGCGGTTCTCCATCACCCGAATCTGGATGGTCGAGGTTTGGCTGCGGAGCAGGCGCGGGCCACCTCCTGCAACACCGGCCGTGGCGAGGTAGAAGTTATCCAGCGGATCGCGGGCAGGGTGGTCGTCCGGGATGTTCAGAGCGACGAAGTTGTGCCATTCGTCCTCGATCTCGGGACCGTCTTCCACTTCAAACCCGAACCGCGACATGATCTCCTGGAACTCGTTGATCGTCTGTGTCAGGGGGTGCAGCTTCCCGAGCGACGGTCGAATCCCCGGCAGGGTGACATCGATCGCGGTGGCAGCCACTTTGGTCTGGCTGAGCTGCTGCTGTCGCTCTTCCCAGGCCTTGGTGACCGCTTCTTTGACTTCGTTGAAGCGTTTACCGACCTCGGGGCGCTGTTCCGGGGGGACGGTGGCCAATGTGGACTGCAGGTCTTTGAGCTTTCCCTGCTTCTTGCCCAGAAACTCAATTCGGGCCTGCTCGAGCATCTCGGCGTTCGTGGCCGCGGAAATCGCGGTGAGTGCTTCCTGCTGAAACTTGGCAAATATCTGACTGAGTTCCATTGCCACACGTGCCTTAAAATCTCGCCGTACGTTCCCGCTTCCCGTTACCGGATTCGCGCTGCCCCGGCGAGTCTGCCGGGGGAGGCGTGTATCGGGTTTCTGTGCGATACGACGAGAGTGTGCGAGAACGCCATGGGGAGTAAATACAAAAAGACACTGCCCCCTCGATCAGCGACGGGGGCAGTGTCTTATATCAATCACTTTTGACAAGCCGTTATCAAACGGCCTGGCCCGCCTTCTTCAGGCCCTCTCGGACCAGGGTCGTGACTTCGTCAAAGACTTCGGGGCTGTGAATCGCCATTTCGCTGAGGATCTTGCGATTCAGCTTGATTTCGGCGAGCGTCAGTCCGTGGATGAAGCGTGAGTAGGAAATGCCGCGCATTTCGGCTGCTGCCTTGATACGGACAATCCACAGGGCTCGGAACTCGCGCTTGCGGTTACGTCGGTCGCGGTAAGCGAAGACACGGTTACGAACAACCGTCTCTTTGACGAGGCGAAGCAGGTTCTTACGACCGCCATAGCTGCCTTTGACTTCGCGGAACAGGCGCTTGTGGGATCGACGACGAGCGACGCTAAAACTAATTCTCATGATGCCATTCGCTGAATTAGAACACAAACAGAGCAATCGACCAGGTCAATCGACGGCAATGTCGACTGACGTAGGCAGACGACGAAGATTAACCCGCAGGACGCAGTGCGTCACAAATCATTCTCGCGTCAGCTTTAATCAGAACGACGTCGTTGCGATTCTGGCGTTTCCGCTTGCTGGACTTGTGGCTCAGCAAGTGGCCGCGGTAGGCGCTACGACATTTGGCCTTGCCGGAAGCGGTCACTTTGAACCGTTTCTTCATACCTTTGTGCGTTTTTTGCTTCGGCATCGCCGTAATTCCTTGAATTCAAAGCTGCAATTCATGGCGTCCGTCCGGCGCAGTGAATTGCCCAAATCAGTGGGGCGAGGAGTATAGACGAATTCCGCCAAAAATTTCCAGCGACTTTTTCACTGTGTGGTCAGGTTTACCCAATCCGCACACTTTCGTCGACCGGAAGTTCTTGGTAGACGACCTTTTCCGGCCGTCTACCCACTTATTTCGAACCGTTTTTGTGAATCGACCGATCGGGGATCGGCGACTCAGGCTTTCGGTGAAAGGACGGCAGTCATGTTTCTGCCACCTTCCATCGAAGGAGTTTTTTCGACTTTGCTGACGTCTTG
>NZ_DASWWZ010000663.1:0-3854 GCF_036405755.1 Schlesneria sp. | reverse complement strand
CGTTTTTGATGACGAAGACCGAACCACCACCCCCGAAGTCGATCCGCATGAGCAGAATGCCGCTCACCAGCAGCAATAGCGAACCGACCAGCAGAGCATAGCCCACACGAATCGCCCGCTTGTTCTTCCGCAGTCGTGTATTGAATAAGTGAATAAAGACGAAGATCAGAAACGGAACGAGCATCACCAGACCAAGCAGCAGGTGACCGCCGAACATCAACATGTAGAACCAGTTCTCATACGTCCGGTCCGAGTTCCAACTGAGGAACGTTACCGTCGCCAGATAGACCGAGTTCGCTCCCAACAGGGCGATCAGCCCGTAGATAAACCACATCAACACCCGCAACCGGGGACCGACGGCGGGAATCACGACGGCCCGAGCCGGACGCGGCAGGGGTCTCGAGGAAGGACCAGGGGTCGACATTCAGAAAACTCCGTCAAAAATCGCTGATGAATGGACGTGAACAGTATGATTTCATACTTCAACGCACTATCGACAAGGTCACCAGTACTCGGATGTGAGAGCACTGACTGATGCAGCCGTCATACTGCCGACAGGAGCCACCTGGGAGGAAAGGGGACACCGTTCCGCAGGGGACACACGAACGACAAGCAGGTCGACCTCGCCAACGCGCAGTCATTCATCAAGCGAATTTTGGGGGGCGCTCAATCCCCCCCAGACGTCGTTCGATCAAACAACGTTCTGACTCAGGGTCCAGATGAACCCAGGGATGCTCTACCAGAAGGGGAGGAATCAGGCAGAGGCAGGACTTTTTCCCTGTCTGATCCCGACTGCTGGATTCCGATCGTCGCAGAGGAGCTGGGGCCGATTTGCGGCACAATGGTCCGGTGCAGGCCGGTACCGAAGGCCCTGACCTGGGTAAAAGTCGAGACAGAAACACCTCTGTGACATCGTCATCGTGAACCGAGCCATCGTAGCTCCCCAGAACTTGACTCACCGCATCGTCTACCCGATGAAAGCTCGAATGTCCCCGCCCGGTGTGAAGGTAGTCACCACATGAAGCCCAGGCAGAGTCTCCCACGAGCGTCGGCCCGATCAATACCAGAAGCCAGGGGATCGAGGTGATGAGCCCCGAACCTGCGAATGACCCGACTCGCGACCCGCCTGACATGGATGCTGGCTCAGAAAAAGGATGATCCGAACGTGTCGACCATTTTTGTTATTGCTGTGTAATGTAGGGTTCGTCGGTGAGGCGAGTCAAATTACCGCGATTATGTCGCCTGGAAACTCAACGCCGATAAGCATTTCCCGCAGAGTATCGAGAGATCCCAATCTCCAGCGCAAGCGTCCTCGTTCCAGACTCCTGGGTAGACCCGGTTGTCGCGTCTTCGCGGCTACCGGGGCGGCGAAAGCCGCAAGAGGTTTTTCAATCGAATTAACCCTCCAGCTCGGTCTCCAGCCCCCTCTGAAATCTCCCCATACGATCCCTGTTTTCTGGAGTCCCGGTTCCAGCCTCCCCCGCTCCCAAGCCTCCCGTTGCTCCGCAACCCAGACGTCCAAAGCGACGTCTGGGCCACCCCGCCTGAATCGATAAACCGCTCTTTCGAACAAGTCTCCGTCCCCACGGCACTCCGTTTCAACGGATATTCCGGGCAACTTTCACGGCTTCTTTCACAGCAATTCGTACAGCAACTTCATCCAGGTCCAGTTCGTTTTGGCATTTCGAAATGCGCGCTGCACGTTGTTGAGCACCTTGAGCACCTAATTGACAAAACCCCTATTTTTCAGGCATTTCGATTAGATGCTCACGTTGAGCATCTTGAGCAACTAATCGAGGAGACCCCGCGCGGTAGAAAAATCCCTCCCCCGGCAGACGCCAGTACCACTGACTGTTCCGGCCTTTCCCCTTTTCCCGATTGGTCTTACACCCGAGGCTCTTAAACGCTCGACGGAGCGTTGCCCAGCAGATTTCGTTTTCCGCCGCATCCTCCCGGACGATGGTCGAGAGAACCCGTCCGCCGCTCAATCGCTCATAAAGCCACCGGGCGGCCCGGTCCCGTTCGTACCGATGCTCCCGCTCCAACGGCTTTTGCGACGGCGCGGTCACTTCGTCGAGATAATCATCCCCGGTGATCGTGACAGGTTCCGTATCCCAGTGTATCAGCCCATCCCCCGGCGAGTCCTTTTGCTGTGCACCGTCTTTCTGTTCACAGTCCCGCAGCGAGTAACCAAACCCGCGACGGTCCCTCTGGGAAACAGTTTTAAGAGGAATCAGCATCCGTCGATTCCCTTCGTCCAACTCCCGCACGATCATCCAGGCCGAGCGAGCGACCCCCGCGAGAGCCGCCAATCCAGATCCACCGCGTCGCCGAACGGCCCGGACAGTCTCCGCCCCCCCTGAGTTCGAAACAGCCAGAATCGCGACTCCGGTCTGTCGGGCCAGTTCCGCAAGTTGAGCGACGTCCGCCTCCACCTGTGATCGGCTGCGGTGCGATTCGAGATAGAGGTCGACGGGATCAATGACGATCATCCGGATGTCGACGCCCTCGTTCTGCAACCGCTTCAATTCCGTCGCCAGCACGGGCAAATCACGCCGCAACTGAAACGACCACGGACGAATCTCCAGTGGAAAAGGGACGGCTGCCGCCTCGGTCACCGCAGACACGTCTGCATCGGCACCGGGATCACTCGCCAAGAGATCGTCGCAACCGCACAGCGCATACACGCGAGCCAGATCCGCTCCCGCTTCCGCCAGTCGCGGCCGAATCACCTCCGTCAGCAGTTGCGCCGAAGAAAAGACCACCACCGCAGGCCGGGTTGCCAGAGGATCGTCATCTGGCGGAAGCGAGTCGATCGGACAATCTACAACTGGCTCGGAGCCACCAGAGCAGGGGGGATTCTCCTCCGCAGTCGATCGAGTGATTGCGTCGCTGACCGAACATCCCGCCACGTGCGATCGGCTGATGGCAATTGCGTCCGTCTCCGCACAGTTGCTGAGGGCTGACCGTGAGTCAGCGATCAAATCAGCGGGGGTATTGTTCTCCCGGTCGACTCCCGCGTCGATCTCACCATCCCCGGCAGTATCCTTAGCCCGTGGCCCCTGTAAGCCGCGCAGCACAGAGACCATCAGTCCTACGGCAAGCCGACTTTTCCCCACCCCCGCATTTCCCGCAAGCAAGGTCACCGCCCCACGCGGAATCAGCCCCTCAATAACCCACTCCGTCGGCTCCGCCACCAGATCCGCCAGGCACCGCAAACTCACCTTCGGTTGCCGGTCGTTCCCGACCGAATTCAAACTCCTCGCAGCCCCCGCCGAAAACCGCTCGGGAATTCCTCCCGAACGATTTTCCCGAAGACCAGCGTCCAACTTCACCGGGTCAGCAGCAACCCGGTCCGGAAAAGCCCAGTCAGGGGGCGAATTGGAAAACCTGCGCATGTGTCACATCCTGGAAGAACGGAAACCCTTTCTCCGCAACATAACACAACCACATGTGAACGTCAAGTTTTTTTGTCGCACAACCCTCATTCAAGAACAGCACCACTGCGAAGTTTCCGTTACGGTCTCCATCTCCACCCCTCGCCATGCCACTGCTTCGGCCGTCTTCTCCGAAGCAGTGACCCCGTGCACAACATGGAATGCTTTGATCCGCAGATTGCACGGATTTTCGCAGAAGTTTCCCTGACCTCGAAATCTGCGTCGCTCTGTGTCATCGGCGGATCCACGTAGGATTGACAGCAAACTCTGATGCGATTGCCCTGGGTGTTTCACCACGGCAGAGTCACCTCAGACCTGCTGCATGGGCTCAGCTCGACCGGGATTCCGGGGAACTCTGATTCTGGGGACCAACCTACTTGACCCCTGACGGGTTGGTTGAAACTCTTTTGTTTATCG
>NZ_DASWWZ010000662.1:0-4781 GCF_036405755.1 Schlesneria sp. | reverse complement strand
TTTCGGCCTGCTGGGCCAGATCAGAGTCATCCGTAGATAGGTCGCTGAGAAGTTCGATCCCCTCGGCGGACCGCTGAGCAACCAGCTCGTTCAGGGTATCCCCCCCGACCCCGAGATGCTCTTTGATGAGTTCAATAACATCGAGTCGTCGGGCGAGGACCGGTTCGAGATGGAATCCGCTGACAGCCGAAAGCTCTTCAATGGCTTCCAGATTGAAAGGGTCACTGGTGGCAACGATGACACTTCCGTTGCGTCGCCCCAACGGCAACAACGCATGACGAAACACCGCCGTCGTCGGAAACTGCATGAGCAGTTCCTTGTCGATGGACTCTTGCTTGACCTCCACAAAATCCATCCCGAGCTCTTCGGCGAACGCTCGCAGGACATCATCTTCCTTGACGACGCCCATCTCAACAAGAACCCGGTCGACACGCTTACCTGCCGCCTGAGGCAAAGCCGCTTCGACCTGAGGCCGGGTGACGAGATTATGCCGAATCAGAGTTTGGGCGATATCCATAGTGCGACGGTAACGCTTATGAGGGACGAGAACTCAGTTCAGACAGCACCACAGCGAAGATGATGACAGCTCACCAAGGTTCATCGAGTAGCCTGGTTTTCGGGGAAGTATCGATGGGGCGAAAGGAGCTTTTCATACGAGCGGGAGGGACGCAAAACACAGTACGACGAAGTCTTGCGGTGGAGTCCCTCAAATCCTCTCACAGAAGAACGTCCGTAAGAGGGACATGATGATCTCTCCAGAGGCAGGATTCAAATCCAGTCCGTGACATCGACTCGACCCACCATTCTTGGCAATCTGTCTCAGTGTGTCGATGATCTTTCCAAACGATTAAGTCCCATTTCAGGTTACACTTGTCCCTCTTGCGGACGACCGCCCCGCGGCCACCATGCAGAGACGATTGCCAGCCTCAACCTTATCGAAGGGGGCTGGGCACCCGATCGACTGAGTTCCCGGAAGTCATCGTGAACGAACGGGTTGCGAGCACAGAACAAGAACGACCTGGACGAACCGAGGTTCGTCCAGGTCGAGAAGTGCAGTTTGCACTGGCCATTATCAGGCGAACAAATTACTTGCAGCGTCCTGAAGCGATCAGCTTGCTGGCGTTGCCAGCCTGACCGAATGAAACCATACGGGCCACGCAGACCTGCTTCATGGCTTCCCGAGCGGGCTTCAGATAGTCGCGCGGGTCGAATTTTTCAGGGCTGGTGGCAAGGAGCTGGCGAATGGCACCGGTGATGGCCATACGGCAATCGGTGTCGACATTGATCTTGCGGACACCACTCTTGATTCCGCGCTGAATTTCTTCAACGGGAACGCCGAAGGTCTGCTTCATCTTCCCGCCGAACTTGTTGATGATGTCCTGCAGTTCCTGAGGAACAGACGAACTGCCGTGCATCACGAGGTGAGTGTTCGGCAGCTTCTTGTGAATCTCTTCAATTCGCTTCATTGCCAGCACTTCGCCGTCGGGCTTCTTGTCGAACTTGTAAGCGCCGTGGCTGGTGCCGATGGCGACGGCGAGCGCATCGACCTTGGTCGCCTTCACAAAACGTTCCGCCTCGTCAGGATCGGTGAGCAACTGGTCGTGCGAAAGTTGACCCGATGCACCGTGACCGTCTTCGGCTTCCCCTTCCCCTGTATCGAGTCGTCCCAGGCAGCCCAGTTCTCCTTCGACGGAGACACCGAACATGTGAGCCACTTTGACGACTTCAGAGGTGACGGCGACGTTGTAGTCGTAATCGGCAGGTGTTTTGCCGTCTTCTTTCAGCGAGCCGTCCATCATGACGGAGGTGAAGCCATACTTGATGGCGCTGCAGCACGTCGCTGGGCTGTTCCCGTGGTCCTGGTGCATCACAATGGGAATCTCGGGATACAATTCAGACGCGGCAAGCATCAGGTGCCGCAGGTAGTTGTCCTGAGAGTATGCACGGGCACCGCGAGACGCCTGTACGATCACGGGTGAATCGGTTTCCCGAGCAGCTTCCATGATCGACTGGATCTGTTCCATGTTGTTAACATTGAACGCGGCCACGCCGTAGCTGTTTTCAGCAGCATGGTCCAACACGACGCGCAGTGGAACTAAAGGCATTGTCTTCTAACTCCTGAAACCGGCGAAACCCCCATCCTGTCTCGTAGCGGGCCTGCCCCCAGTGGGCAGACTCTGGAAATGATCGAGATCGGGGTTTCCAAGCGGTAGAATATCGATTTTCAGACGTTGACGTTAGTGACGTTGATTCGAAAATCGAAATAAACGGCACAACCTGCCCTCGTACCGCTCGACAATCGTCATGAGAGGTGATCTGCTCGTTTCCCCCGTTCGAAGGGGGTCTATCCCATAAATCGGAACTGGTGCGAAAGCCGCCTGACTGACGTGCCTCGCGGTCGCAAAGTCATTAGACTGTCAGTTCGCAGATTCAGGGACCGACGCGGGGACGCGGCAGGATGTGCCCGGAGTCGTGTCGTGTCAGGGATGCCATCGGCACTGTTTTTTTATTTGCGTCCAAATTGACCTCGAGATTGAAATAACAATATGGCGGATTTGCAGACTCAACTATTGGTACTTGGTGCTGGTCCAGGCGGATATCCGGCCGCATTCGAAGCGGCAGATCATGGAATGCAAGTGACGCTCGTTGACGAAGGGGTTCGCCCCGGTGGCGTTTGCTTGAATCGGGGATGTATTCCCTCGAAAGCCCTGCTGCATGTCGCCAAGCTGATCAACGAAAGCCACGAATCAAGCGCCATCGGCGTAAACTTCGTTCCTCCCAAAATCGATCTGCCAAAGCTGCGCGAATGGAAGAATTCCGCCGTCGTCGGCAAGCTGGCAGGTGGCGTGGGGGAACTCTGTCGTGCCCGCGGAGTCCAACTGATCAGTGCACGCGGAACGTTCCTGGACGCCAACACCATTGAATTGAAATACCCCGACGGCAAAACAGACAAGTTGAAGTTCGAAAAGGCGATCATCGCCACGGGTTCGTCTCCCGCAATGCCTCCCGCATTCCAGATTGGTGATCCACGAGTGATGGATTCAACTGGAGCTCTGGAACTGGCGGATATCCCCGGCAAGCTGCTGATCGTCGGTGGCGGCTACATCGGGCTGGAAATGGGTACGTTCTACTCCGCACTGGGCTCGAAGGTCACTGTTGTCGAACTGACCAAAGACCTGCTGCCAGGAGCCGATCGCGACCTTGTTCGCCCACTGCAGAAGCGACTGGAATCGCAGTTCGCGGCAATCCATCTCAACACCAAAGTTGATGGCTTGACCGCCTCCAAAGCGGGGATCACGGCCAAGCTGACCGGTGAAGGCGTAAAGCCGGAACAGACGTTCGATCGCGTCCTGGTCTCCATCGGCCGTCGACCGAACAGCAAAGGCTTCGGACTGGAAAATACGGGTGTTGCCGTCGACGAGAAGGGCTTCGTCAAGGTTGACGGTCAGCGTAAAACAAATGTCGATCACATCTATGCGATCGGCGACATTGCCGGCGAACCAATGCTGGCCCACAAAGCGACGCGTGAAGCCAAGGTGGCCGTCGAAGCCATGCTGGGCGGCCCGGCCGAGTTTGACAACATCGCTATTCCAGCAGTGGTCTTCACTGATCCGGAAGTCGCCTGGTGTGGTCTGACCGAACCTGAAGCGATCGCCAAAAACCGCGAAGTCAAAGTGGTCAAATTCCCGTGGGCCGCTTCAGGTCGCGCGATTACGCTCGCCCGCAGCGAAGGCCTGACGAAGATGATCGTCGACCCCAAGACCGAACGTGTTCTGGGCGTCGGAATCGTTGGTGTGGGAGCAGGCGAAATGATCGCTGAAGCAACACTCGCGGTCGAAACAGCCGCCGTTGCCCGGGATTTGGCCGAAACGATTCACGCTCATCCCACACTCAGCGAAACCCTGATGGAAGCCGCTGAAAGCGTCTACGGCCAGGCGACTCACTCGTACCGGCCCAAAAAACGCTAAACGAATGCACGAACGCTTCCCGCGTGACGTTCATTCAGAAAGACGCCGCCTGCTGTCGAGATCCCTCGAGAGCAGGCGGTTTTCATTTGCCTGGCCAGCGCTGCCGATGCTTCGTTCTGTCGGCGTCGCCTTACTCCGGCGCACCCTGTTCTGTCCATCCTCCCAGAGCGCGGACGACCACGTCAAATGCGGCAAGCATGAAAGTCCGCCGGGTTACCAGGGGCGACTTTGCCAGCGACGGGGTGTATCGCCTCCGAATGGTGGATAGGTGCTAGATCGAACTTGTTGCACAGGGGGATTCAAGCCACCGATGTAGTAAAGCCCCGCGGTCATACCGAGTCCCGCGACGAAGCCACCGACGTGAGCCCACCATGCGACTCCCCCACCACCGGGTTCGGTTTGAAACCCGGACAGAACCTGGAATGCAAACCAGATTCCCAGGAAAATCGGCGCTGGAATCGGCATCAGGCGCGAGAAGATGCCCAACGGAATCAGCGACATCACCGAAGCGCGCGGGTAGAGCCACATATATGAGCCCATCACCCCTGCGATGGCACCGCTGGCACCGATGGTCGGTATGTAGGATGTGGAGTCGGCCATGATGTGCATGATGCCAGCCGCCAGACCGCTGACGAAGTACATTACGGCAAAACCAATATGTCCGAACCGATCTTCGACGTTGTCGCCGAAGATATACAGGAACCACATATTCCCTACGATGTGCATCAAACCACCGTGCAGAAACATGCATGTGAATAGCGTCATCAGCGGCGAAATCGGAGACGAAAGATCGAGAACCTCGCGCTGCCGTCG
>NZ_DASWWZ010000661.1:0-13637 GCF_036405755.1 Schlesneria sp. | reverse complement strand
GATTCCGCAGCTTCGACAAGATCTTCCAGACCTTACCAAACGGCACGTCCAATCCGACAGTACACAGATAATCACAGCAACAGCGGGCAATTTTCGACGTTCAACCGAATATGCGATAGGTTCTAATGTATGGCTGCCTGGTATATCACCGCAAAAGATCTGTTTCTGCTCTCGCAGGACCGTCAAGCACTCGTGTTGCTGCTCGTACTGCCGTTGCTGTTTATTTCGATTGTCGGCATGTCAACCGGCCAGTTCCTCACCCGTGACGATAATACCGAACGTTTCCGGATCGCTCTGATCGATCGCAGTCAAAGCGAGACCTCGAAAGAACTGATCAGCAGCCTCGGTCAGCAACCCGAACTGTTGATTACTCCTGTCGACTCGGAAGAAGCGGCCACCGAACTCGCCCGCAGTGGCGATGCAATCATGCTGATGCAGATTGGACCACGGTTTGAGGAACTTGTTGACGAAGTGAGGATGACGGACATCTTCAATCCCAAGATCGGTCTGGCGGTCTCAGGAGTTTCGTCCCTCGACGTGACACTGGACGCAAAAGTATCGGCGGGGGGTGTCGGTAAGCTGCTGGAAGGAGTCGTCACATCACTGATCATCAAGTTCGTCGCTCCGATTGCTGCACGAAAGAATCCCGTGACCCGGGGTTGGGTCCGTACTGACGAAGAAGAAACAACGGAGCTTCAAACTGCGGCAAAGTTGTCCCTGCCGGATCAAACGGAAGAACCCAAGTCCAACGCGGTCTTCCTCTGGGTTGTTCCCGGTTTCACCGTGATGTTCGCATTTTTTCTGGTCAACATCATGGCGCGGTCATTCATGATCGAACGGGATCAGGGAACACTGCGGCGTCTGCTGATGGCCCCCATCGGCACCGCCTCGCTGCTGATCGGCAAAACGATTCCGTTCTACCTGACATCGATTCTGCAATGCGGACTGCTGTTCCTGTGTGGCCGACTCCTCTTCGGCATGCCCTGGGGATCACAGCCGGCTTACCTGATTCCGGTGATCCTCTGTACGTCCGCCGCCGCCGCGTCGCTAGGGCTGCTTCTGGCCACGCTGGTGCAGACGGATCAGCAGATTTCTTCTTATGGAACGACGCTGATTCTGGTACTGAGCAGCGTCAGTGGCTGCTTCTTCCCCAGAGAACTCTTTCCCAAGTTGATGAAGCAGATCAGCCTGATCACGCCGCACGCCTGGTCCCTGAAAGCCTTCGATGCGGTTCTGACCCAACCCGTTGTCGATCCACAACTGGTCGCCACCTGCTGTGGCATGCTGCTGTTCTTCGCTGCGATTTGTTTCACGACGGGCTGGTGGCGTTTCAGATCGACCGCGCAGGGCTGATGGTCCGGCCGGGGCCCTTCCCCTGAAAGGGCCGATCTCTGTCGCTACGAACGTCACAAGGTCCAGAACGAGAGCAGTGTGTACTTCGCACGAGTCAGGTCGATCGCGAACAGATTTCACCACATCTGACCAGCGAGCCTCTTTCCCCTGCGACGTGATGGAACGACCTGATTCGGGCAAAGTTTCCCTCTCCCTTCGCCTCACGCCTCTGGATCGTTACGTTAACATGTCGTGAGTACGATCTCGAAAGTTCACCGTGACAGGCAGAAGAGAAGTCTCGGCGAACGGATGCCTACCATTGTTCGACAGGAATATCCCGATGAGTTCCTTGAGGCAGCGATATTTACCCCTGTTTCTGCGAGCGATGGGATGGTGGTTGATCGCGACAGGGATCACCTCTGCCCAGAACCGGCCGGCCCCCGTCGATTCCGTGCAAGCAGTGACGCTGGGGCAGCTCGCTGCAGGAGAGGCCGAGTTACTCGACCTGACTCATTCGCTGGACGAAAAAAGCCCATTCTGGCCGGGGGATGACTACCAGCCCTTTGAACTGAAAACGATCGCCACCCTGGAGAAGAACGGGGTTTCCTCAAAAGCGTTCAGCATGCCCGAACATTTCGGCACGCACATTGACGCTCCGTGTCACTTCGAGCGAGGGCAATTGACCCTGGATGAAATTGCCAGCGAGGACTTATTCGCCCCCGGGGTCGTGGTGGATATTTCCCTGAAGGGAGAAAGCGACGCCGACTATCGGCTGACGGTTGCAGACCTGACGGACTGGGAAACGATCCATGGCCCCATTCCCCGCCGGGCGATCGTACTGCTGAACACCGGATGGGCGCGCTTCTGGAAGAGCAATGTCCGTTATCGCAATCAGGATGCGCAGGGAAGAATGCACTTCCCCGGCTTTTCTGCGGAAGCAGCAAGCTGGCTCATCAAGGAACGCAACATTCGCGGGATTGGAATCGATACACTGAGCATCGATTATGGTCCGTCCAAAGACTTCACCGTGCATCATCAGATTAATGGTGCCGGTCGTTATGGACTCGAGAATGTTGCGAATCTCGATCAGCTTCCGGCAAGGAACTTTTTCCTGATCGTTGCGCCGATCAAGATTACATCAGGAACAGGAGGCCCCACACGGGTGTTCGCCATTCAGCCTCGCACCAGCAAATAACGTTGCCTCCATCCGCGATCAGAGCTACGGGAGAAATCATGCGTCCAGGATTCCTGCTCACTGTCTGCACCGTCGTGCTCAGCTTCTTCTGCCCTGCCAGCGAAGCTCAGGAACTGCGACTGGTCACATTCCAGTTGGACGTGACACCTCCGATCGGTTCACCGTTGTGCGAAGGCTTCATTCCCCCCGCCTCCAAAATTGATGATCCCCTCTCCGCTCGCGGCATCATCATCCTGGGCGTTGAGCAACCGATTGTCCTGTGTGCGGTCGACTTTGTCGGCATTGGTAATGGCGGGTACGACGCCTGGAAGGAAGCCCTCGCATCCGCGGCAGAGACGATTCCGTCCCGCGTCGCCGTGCATGTCCTGCATCAGCACGATGCCCCTGCGTGCGATCTCAGCGAAGCGGAACTTCTTGCTCCGTACGGCATCGAGAGTAAAGCCTTCGATGTTCCCTTCCTCAGGGATGTACTGAAGCGCCTGAAGCTCACGGTCAAAGCGGCATTGCCTTCCGCTCGCCCCTTCACGCATCTCGGGACAGGTCAGGCCACTGTGGACCGGGTTGCATCCAATCGACGCATTCTTGGTGAAGATGGCAAGGTGAAAATTGTCCGCTACAGCTCCACCGTCGATCCCGAAGCGATCGCGGCTCCCGAGGGGGTCATCGATCCCCAATTGAAACTGCTCAGCTTCTGGAATGGTGATACCCCTCTGGTCTCAATCACCTATTACGCGACGCACCCCCAAAGCCACTACGGCAAAGGTGCGGTCAGTGCCGACTTCGTCGGACTGGCGCGAGCCGTTCGTGACCGGGCCGAACCCAAACTGTTCCACATGCACTTCAACGGAGCCGGCGGGAATCTTGCTGCGGGAAAATATAACAATGGCTCGCAAGAGGCCCGGATCGAACTGACAGAAAGACTTGCCGCCGGAATGGAACAAGCCTGGACCAGTACCACCCGCGTTCCGGTGGCTGCGAACGACATCGAATGGCGTGTCGAACCGGTTACCCTTCCGCTGCGGGAACCGCTGCAAAACCTGACAGCGCTTGAGGACATGCTCAAGAATGATAAAGCCCACCTGCTGGAACGGATTCGCGCTGCGAAAGACCTTGCCTATGCAAAACGCGTTCTGGCCAAACAGACAATCGAATTGAGCTCGCTGCGATTGGGACAGGCGGTCATCCTGAATCTGCCGGGAGAAATCTTCGTCGAATACCAGTTAGCCGCACAGAAAATGCGTCCTGATCGCTTCATTTGCACGGCTGGCTACGGCGACTGTGGCCCCGGCTATATTGGTACCGCGATTGCCTATGCGGAAGGGGGCTACGAGACCAGTTGGGTCTCCCGCACCGCACCCGAATCCGAAGAGATCCTCCTGGCGGCCATCGCCAGGCTGCTGAAATAGGGATCCGAAACAGAGAGATCGAGAGTCCTGTCTCCCCCGCCTCTCGATCACTCGTTGGCAGGAGGCTGAGAAAGCCCGTCATCGCAGCAGAAAACCCTCTTTTGCGCCGATTCTGCCGCAGTTGGGCTCGCTTCGCGGAATCTGGTTCTTTCCGAACTTCAGGGCGGATACGTGATATTGACCTGAAATCTGGAATCTGAGAGAAGCCTGTCCTCCCATTTTCCCATTTCCGTTTTTGTCAGACTTTTGAGTCCGCGCGACCTTTGCGCCAACTCAGCCAAGGATGGCACGCATGTCCCGAGCTGTTCGCTCCGTTGTGTGGTCAGTCGGTCTCGCCCTGAGCGTTGCCGGGGCTGGCTGCGCCCATATGATTGAGAACCGAGCCATCACGACGTTCGCCAAAAATCTCGAGGCACAAAACCTCGAAGGTTTGAAGGTCGCCTCGTCTGATGACTTCAATAAGCGAGCGCTGCGCACTGCGACGGCGTTGGAAGATATTAAGATCTTGCGCATCCCCGATGGCAAGACGTCGATCATGAACGTCGAAAAGGTTTCTGAAACCAAAAAGCGAGTCACCGTCCAGGTGGGCGAAGACAAGAAAGAAGTCTTCTACGAATTGACACTCGATGACTCGGGTAAGTGGGTCATCGATGACATCTACCTCAAGCAGAAGAAAAAAGGAATTGAAGCGTACAAGTCGGTGACCGAGCAGATGGACCTGCTGCTCACCGTACGCGAATTCCTGGATGCCTGGAACCATGGTGACCGCGAGCAGGTTCTCTCCGTCGCCACGCCGAAGCTGCGGACGGCACTCGAAGAACTGCCTCCTCCCTTCCTGGCCCAGGTGACACGTCAGGTCACGTCGAACAAACCAGCCAGTGGAAAATTCCGCCCGTCGGCATCAATGGACGAAAAACTGGCCGTCGTCAGACTTCCCCGGAAATCCGGAGAGACCGTGCTCTCGATGGAGCTGCGGAAAGGAAAATGGCAGGTCGCCGACATCGCCATTTTGTGTAAGGACGAAGAAGAAAAACTTCCCTCCGTGCTGAACCTCGCTCATGCCGTGAATCGGTGTGTCGGATTCCTCGCCGCATACCAGGCGGACGATAAAACCAGGCTGGAAACTCTCTGCGAAAACGACTTCTTCCAGGGAAGCTTGTCGTTCGCCGATCTGTCGCAGGCCCGGCTCCCCGATCCGCACTTGCCCGAACACGAACTTCAGGTCCGGCTGCGTGGTAACCGCGCCGACTTCACACTTCGCAGCGAAGCGGAGTTCATTCAGATCGACATGCAGCGTGAACCCGACATCACCTCGGATGCACTTCCCGCTTACGTTGTCTCTGACGTCACCATCTACGAAGTGGATACCAAGCAGGAAAAACGACTTTCCGCCCTGTTCACCGCTCAGGGGATGCTGGAAGTGTTCGTCGATGCTCTGTCCCATCGTAAACTCGATCAGATCAAGCACTGTTCCACTCGCGACTTCTCCAGCCGTGTCTGGGACAAAATGTCGGAAGCAACCGTCCCGTCGATGCCGCTCGAAGGATTCGATTCGCCTGAAGTTGAATACGTTTCCGCAACCTTCCAGGGAGCGCTCACGAAAATCGAAGTCCGCCAGGGTGGCCGCCCCTACACCTACCTGCTGCGAGACGAACGCGGAAAGTTCCTGGTGGACGACGTGCAGTGGCAGGTCACGGGGGTTCCCGCATCCGTGAAATCAACGCTGGAAATCCTGATTCCGATTCAAGACTTTGCTGCCGGAATCACGCTTGGCCGCAACGCCGAGCAGCAGGAGCAGGCACTGGACTTGATCAGGGGCAACTGCACCAACGACTTCAACCGCATGGTCTGGAGTCAGTCGGACTTTGTGCCGAACTCGGGCATGTCAGCAGACACATTCCTTCAGGCCCCTGTCAAATCGATGGCGTTCGGCGACAAGGAAGTGGTTGTCAACTTTGGGGACCAGAAGTACGGAGCCAAGGTCACGCTGCGGCATGAGTACGATCGCTATATCGTGGACGACATCATGCTGATCGCGGGACCCGAAGAGTCGCAGCGTCTGGCATTGCGGCAAACGCTGCGAACACAACTGGCGAACGGCAAGGCCCGCGGCCCCCAGACGGTCGTACAGGCGAGCTTTTCTCCGAAAGAAGATCCGCAGGTCGAACGTGCTGTGCATCAGACGTCGGAAGAGACGGACGACATCAGTCCCGCCGCAGTCAATCCCCCTCGTGAACTTGAGCCTGAAGACGCCGAACCGCTCGATCCGTTCGCGGACGAATTCCAGCAGGAACCGTGAACGAACGCGACCTGGCGGACTCAGGTTCACGTCCTGTCCGCCGGTTACGCAGGTCGTCGTTTAGCGAGAATGCGGTCGAGCTGATTGGCAAATGCCTGCCGATCATTTCCCCCGAACGGGGCGGGACCGCCTCCTACAACTCCTTCGCCTCGCAGGCCATCCAGCAGGTTGCGCATCGCCAGTCGCTCGCCAATATTCTCTTCCGTATAGAGATGGCCACGCGGGTCCAGAGCGGTTCCCCCTTTCTCGACGACGTACGCCGCGAGCGGGATGTCCGCCGTGATCACCAGATCACCCGGATTCAGTAGTTCGACAATCTGCTGATCCGCAACATTCAGTCCGGCGGGAACCGTCAATTGACTGATGAACTCCGAACGTGGAAGCCTCATTGGTTGATTCGCCACCACCGTCAGCGGAATCCGGATCCGATTCGCCGCACGGAACACAATTTCTTTGATGACTGCAGGGCAGGCATCGCCATCCACCCAGATTCGCATGACAGACCTTTCCAATTCGACCTGACCTATCCTGATGATCTCGCTGGCGGGTCAGGTTCCATTTCCAACCGGGGAGCGTAGATCATCCCCTCTGCGTCTTGCAGGGTGCCCGTTCGGAATTTTGGCCCCGAAACCCCGGCTGCACCCGTTCAGCGCAAGAATCGTCCCCCATTGAGGTCGATCACGCCACCTGTCATGAAGCTCGACGCATCCGACGCCAGGAACAGAACCGCCTGGGCAATTTCACTCGACTGAGAGTTCCGTCCCAGCGGTGTCTGCCGACGATAATCTTCCATCTTCTCTGGCGTCGTGAAGATTTCATGATGACGCGTTTCGACAACACCCGGCATGATGCAATTCGCCCGGACATCCGGAGCCAGCTCTCTCGACAACGTTCGCGTAAAGACCTGTAACGCACCTTTTGCCGCGGCGTATGGACCTGCACCCCCTGATCCCCCCGTCTGCACAGACAGGGAAAGGTTGTTAATAATACTTGCGTGTCCCGCACTCTTTCTCAGGTGCGGTATCGCACGGCGTGTGATCAGGAACGCGGAGTGGACATTGACCTGAAAAGCCTGCATCCAGAGATCGGTCGGACATTGCTCGATGGAAGATCGTGAGAGGGGATTACCGGCATTGTTGAACAGAATGTCTACCCGACTGGTTTGCGCTACGAAGTGATCCACGACGCGATTGGCATCGACTTCCGACGTCAGGTCTCCCTGCAGCAATACACCGCGACCACCGGACTTTTCAATCTGGGCCAGTGTTTCCTGGGCTCCGTTCGCATCCGTGTTGTAATGAATCCCGACCATCGCACCCGCTTGTGCCAGCGTGATGGCGGCAGCCTGGCCGATGCCACCCCCTGCTCCCGTCACCAAGGCAGCTCGGCCAGTCAGGTCAAATTGCGTCTGTTCAAATGAGGACAAGGTTTGGGCAACTTTCAATTTTGCGAAATGATTGGACCTGCGACACCGTTGCGAGCATGATACGACGTCTGCCTCGGCCCGTCCAAACTTGGCGGATGATGACCTGCACTCCCCGAGCGCACCGGACCAGGAAGCTCCATCCCGTCGCGGGGAGTTGGGGTGAGGTTCCTGCGGTGACCGCTACCAGAGACGGCCCACAGGGCTGAGGGAACCGGGGGGGAATGAGGATGGTTTCAGAACATGGACTGATTGGAGCGGGATCACTTCGTGACGCTAGCGGAACAGATTGAGATCGCCTGCCTGATGGAAGCCACCGCCCGGAAGCCGGGCAACGTCCATCCCGCGGCGGCATTCAGCGACCTGACCTACAACGATTTTGTTTGTGCGGCAAAAGCGGTAGCAGCACCGCTCGCCGCCCTGGCCCCCTCTTCTGCAGACACTACTGACGTCGGTCCGGGCGGGAGCGTTCGTACCTCATCCCCCGTTCCTCCTCGTTTGGGAGCAGCAATTTTCAACGCCGTCAGAGCCACGCGCGATGCGACGGGCACGAACGTGAACCTGGGAATCATCCTGCTGCTGGCTCCGCTCGTCGCCGTTCCCCACGACGTCCCACTGGAAGAGGGAATCGGCGCCGTCCTGGACGATACGACTACGGAAGATGCCGGGGAGGTCTACGCGGCGATCCGACTGGCTCTGCCGGGGGGAATGGGCGAAGCCTCGTCCCAGGACATTCGCGAGCAACCCACGGTCACGTTGCGGGAGGCAATGCACCTGGCCGTCGATCGAGACCGCATCGCAGAGCAGTACTGCACCAACTACCGGCTGGTGTTTGCAGCACGCCGAAAGCTGGCTGATCTGTTCTTAACCACGACCGACTGGGAACAGGCCGTCGTCCTGCTGCATGTCTGGATGATGGCCGAATGGCCCGACACGCTGATTGCCCGCAAATGTGGCTGGGACATCGCCCGGGAATCCGCCACGCGAGCCGCTGCCGTTCTGACCACTGCGGTCGGTTCGTCGCTTCCCGACCGGTCGCGGCTGGCAGAACTGGATTGCTGGCTGCGTGCCGATGGGCATCGCCGAAATCCGGGAACGACGGCCGATCTGGTGGCTGCGGCCTTGTTTGCCGCCGTGCGAGATGGTCTGATCCCCTCTCCGACCCGGTCCGCGATCACTGACCGGGCAAACCTGATTCTGACTGCTACTGCCGAGACGACGATATGACAACCGAGCGATATCACGTGCGTGTGACGAAAGACCACCTCGTCTTCAGTGCCGCGCACTTCATCACGTTCAACGGAAACATCTGCGAACGTCTGCATGGACACAACTGGCGAGTCGCCGTCGAAGTTGCCGGGCCACTGGACGAGAACCACTATGTGTTCGACTTTATCGCGCTGAGAGACGCCACACAGAAGCTGGTCAATGAGCTTGACCATCATGTTCTTTTACCGACGCAGCACGAGGCGATCCACGTCACGACCACCGATCGCGAGGTAACCGCGACCTTTGCGGAGCGCCGCTGGGTCTTCCCGCTGGAAGATTGTGTCCTGTTACCCGTCGCCAACACGACGGCCGAACTGATTGGGCACTGGCTGGCACTTCGGTTGAAGGAAGTCTTCCTGAATCACCCGGGAGGCAAGAATCTCGAAACTCTGAGAGTTGAGGTCGAAGAGAACTTCGGACAATGGGCCGTCTGCCAGATGGACCTCACCTCGCACTAGCCTCTCCCGCATTGACCCCGCCCGGTTAGACGGACGGCAACTGCCGCAAGCGCCCCGCAAACCCCCGCAAACCCCCGAAAAGTTGAACCGGGATCGTTCAGACAGACCTGACTCCGCCCCCAAGGACCTCCCTGGATCGACAATGAAGGCAATCGTCGTGCAACCACAACGTCGAATACCGCTCTGGATCACGCTCATCGGGGTCGCTCTTGCTGTGGCAATCGGTTGGTCTGTTTTCTTCTTAGAACCTCGCCAGCCGTGGAACGTGATCGTCATCACGCTCGACACAACCCGTGCCGATCATCTTGGCTGCTATGGTGCGGAAGACGTCCATACGCCGATGATCGATGAACTGGCCAGCCGAGGCGTCCTTTTCGAGCGAGCGTATGCCCCGGCCCCACTCACGCTGACCTCGCATTCCACCATGTTCACCGGGCTTCATCCTCCTGAACATGGCCTGATCACCAACGGAAAGGGCCGATTGCCGGACGAGATCGAGACCTTCGCGGAGGTGCTCTCTCGTGCGGGCTACGCCACTGGGGCCTTCGTTGCGTCATTCGTACTCGACTCGCGTTTCGGCCTCAATCAGGGGTTTGAAACCTATGACGATGACCTGAGTGGTACCGTACGTCCGCATGACGTTCTGCACCGTGAGCGAAGTGGCTCTGTTGTCGTCGATGCGGCACTCAAGTGGCTGACGAGCCACAAGCAGGAAAAATTTCACTGCTGGATCCACTTGTATGACCCACACTTCCCCTATCAGCCCCATGAAGTCCTGTTCGGCGACAAGTTCCAGGAACGACTCTACGATGGCGAAATTGGGTTCGTCGATCGACAGATTGCCAGGATCACGAAATTCCTGCGAGAGGAAAAACTGACTGACAACACCTGCATTGTGATCGTCGGTGACCACGGTGAAGGATTGAACGAACATCAGGAACCTACGCACGGCTATCTGCTGTATCGCTCCACGCTGCAGGTCCCGCTGATCATCGTCCCGCCCCCGTCGTCCCCATTCCCCGCCTCCCCCCCGCCTCCCGTTCGCGTCGCACAGCCGGTCCCGCTGGTGGATCTGATGCCGACGATGCTCGATCTGTTACGACTTCCCATCCCTAAACCGCTCAGCGGCCAGAGTCTGGCGGGCCTGTGGCGTGGGGAACCGATCAGTCCCCGAGACTGCTTTTCGATGACCGACGAGCCCTTCCTGGATAATGGCTGGGCTCCCCTGCGCAGTCTGACGACAAGCGAATGGAAGTACATCCGATCTCCCAAAGCAGAACTCTACAGGATCTCGGATGACCCGGACGAACTGACAAACCTGGCCGAGTCGCAGCCTGACATCGTGAATGATCTTGAACAGCGGCTGATGGCAATCGAAGACAGACTGCGAATACGCGAAGTGAACCCCGCCGAGCTTTCTGCGAAGGAACGGAAGACCCTGGCGAGCCTGGGCTATACCGGCGGCCTTTCCGGACGCACCTCCCACGGCCCCCCGTCAGAGATCGACGTGAAAGACATGTTGCCATTCTACAACCAGCTCTCCGAGGCGATTGAGTTGTTAGAACATGGTGACCTGAAAGCGGCCGAAACGTCACTTCGGCAGATCGTTGAGACGAACCCTCGTTACCTGAAAGCAATGGGAAACCTGGGTATCTGTCTGGCGCAGCAGCAGAAGTGGGATGATGCGATCGAATGCTATCAGAATGTGCTGAAGATCGACCCTGATGACTTCAGTGCCCTGATGAATCTGGCGGCGGCCGACGCTGTTCACGGCCGAATTGATGAGGCCATCTCGAACTACCATCGGGCTCAGACAGCCGACCCCAAATCCCCGGCGCCCCCCTTTCACCTGGCCCAGCTCGCAGTCGAGAACGGAGGCTGGCCGCAGGCACTCGAACTGTTTGCCAAAGCGGTCAAACTTGACCCCGAATTTGACGAAGCCCATCGTGCGTGGGGCGATCTGCTGGTGGAACTGGGAGACCATGATGGAGCGGCCAAACATTACGATGCGGCCCTGGCGATCAATCCCGAATCGCTGACGGCCATCGTGAATCGAGGGATTCTGGATGCTCGCCGGGGTGAGACCGAAGCGGCCGAGCAGCAATTCCGCCGAGCTCTCGAATTGGCCCCCGACAACCTGCTCTGCCGACGAAACCTGGGACTGATTCATCAGCAGCGGGGACGAATGGCCGACGCCATCAACGAGTTCGAGCAGTCACTGAAGCTGGCACCTGACCATATTCCTACGCTGCTGTCGCTCGGCTGGATCCGAGCTTCGCACCCCGACCCGCAATGGAGAAATGCGGCCGAGGGACTCAAACTGGCAGAACAGGCATGCGCGGGTTCCCAGCGTCAATCCGCCGATTCCCTGGACCTGCTGGCTGCCGCTTACGCAGAATCGGAACGATTCGATGAAGCGGTCTCGGCAGCGACAGAAGCGTTAGAGAAAATTCCGCCTCAGCAACCAAGTCTGGGGGACGAGTTGAAAAGACGCCGGGAACTCTACCGCCAGAAGAAACCCTACCGCCAACCCGCTCCATGAAGGAATCGGGATGACGCCAATACCTGCCCCGCAGCAAAGAGTCGGGAACGAACGAGGGAGGGAGAGAAAATCAGATCCCCGCCAGAGGACGGTCGCGTTGGACGATGTCGTTGTTTACTGGACAGAAGCGATCTGACTCTCACCATTCGGTGAGAGTCAGATCCCAGGCAAGCCCGCTCGTACTTCAATCGCGCGGAAATCAACTACTTCGAGGCGTTGAGGTAGGCCAACAAGTCCGCCATCGCCGCGACATCGAGTTGCTTCTCCAGACCTTCCGGCATAAACGAAAGTCCCGTACTGACAATCTCTTCAATATCGACCCGCAGAATTGTCTCGGTGGTGTTATCCGATTTTCTGAGTGTCAGGCTGTTTGCCGTCTCGGCTGCGATCATACCGGTGACCGTACGTCCGCTTTCCAAAGCCACGACATACGTAAAGAACTGCGGCTTAACTTCGCGGTTCGGATCGAGAATATTCAGCATCACCGCCGCCATGCCCCGGTCTTTGATCGCATTCAGATCCGCCCCGATCGACTCGCCAACCCCCTCCAGCTTGTGGCAGGCCGCGCAAGTCTTGCGGAACAGAGCGCGGCCTCGTTCGACGTCGCCCGCTTTTTCCAGTGATGACTGATAGGCGGCTACGACATCCGCACGGCGGTCGATCGTCGCCCCGGCGAACAGCTTTTCAGCTCGCTCACGAATTTTCGCATCCTGATGCTTCTTGAGCAGAGCGATCCGAGCGGGGTCGAGTTCCGCGGTCGCAATCCGGTTCTCACTGACGGCGTCCAGAAATTGTCCAATCCATTGAGGTCGTGAGAAGAGCGTCTCGACCGACGTGGCACGCAGCGGTGGGGTCTGAGATTTCCAGACATCGATTATCATGGCTGCGACGTTATCACTGTCATACCGTGAAAGCGTCTCCAGTGCAGCCGCCTGAATCGGCTGCGGCTCGCGAGGTGTAATCAAATTGGCAAGCGTGGCCTGAACGCGATCAAAGGGCATCACCCCCAGTGTTCGGATTGCGTTGACCCGTGCATCCGTCGACTGAGATTCGTTCTGAGCGGTCGCCTCAGCCTCGTCCGCCATGGTGGCCAGGATGGAGTGAACTTTTCCACCCGCAGTTCCATCAAGTAGCTCTCCCAGCGAGGAGTGCTTGTTGACCACATTTCGCACAAGTTCAACCGCGAGAGAATGATCTGCCGGAGATTCGGATAACGAATTCAATTCTTTCAGGAACTGCGTCAGTTCGGCCTTGGAGTTGGCGGCCCCCATCTGCTCGGCGAGGATTCCCAGCAGCTTTCGAATCTGTAGTTCCTGCCGGGTCTGAGGATTCTTCAGCAACTGCGTGAAGAACTCGCCCCGACGATCCCCCACGGAACTGAGGATTGCGAGCTGCATCCACGGGTCTGCACCATCCTTGAGTGCCAGTTGACTCAGGGCTGTCGTCGCGGCCTGAGCGGGAAATGCCCCAAGTGTGAAGGCCGCCTGGTAACGAACGCTCAGTTCATTGTCCTGGGCAACCGCGACCACCGCTTCGGCGACATCGGGTCGATCAACGAACGATTCAGCCAGCCTGAGAGCGTGCTGCCGTGCACGAGGGTCGTCTGACCGCAGTTCAGAAATGACAAGCGACGGCTCCAGAGCCGACAATCCCTGCAGCGAGTACAGCGCCATAATCCGTGAGAGGGGTGAGGCAGACGACTTTGCCATGGCG
>NZ_DASWWZ010000660.1:0-10951 GCF_036405755.1 Schlesneria sp. | reverse complement strand
GAACGAAGCGCTGACCGAAAACAGGGTCTGGGTTGGATTCGACCTTGGCGGCACGAAGATGAACGCCATGCTTTTCGATAGCAAGTTTGACGTACTGGGACGTCGGCGCAAGAAAAGTCGCGGCTCGGAAGGGGCAGACGCGGGTGTCGGTCGCATCATCAACAGCATTACCAAACTTCTGGAAGACGCCGGTCACAAAAAAGAGATGCTGGGCGGAATCGGAATTGGCTGCCCGGGACCCCTCAATCTTGAAGAGGGTGTGATCCTCGAGCTTCCCAATCTCGGGTGGAAGAATGTTCCACTGAAGAAGACGCTGGAAAAAGAATTTGGTTGTCCCGTCTTCGTCTGCAACGATGTCGATGCCGGGCTGTACGGTGAATACCGTTTTGGGGCAGCGGTCGGATCGCGGACAGCCCTCGGCGTCTTTCCCGGCACCGGGATCGGCGGGGCGATGATTTACGACGGCAGAATTTTTCGTGGTCGCACAGGCAGTTGTCTGGAAATCGGACATGTCCCGGTCGATTCCGATGGTCCTCTTTGTGGCTGTGGCCGACGTGGCTGTCTGGAAGCGATTGCCAGTCGTCTGGCGTTGTCAGCCGAGATCGCGAAAGCAGCCTACCGCGGTCAGGCCCCGAACATTCTGCGCGCCGCCGGAACCGATCTGACCAATATTCGCAGCGGCACCATCAAGGATGCGATTGAAGCGGGAGACAAAATCGTCGACGACATCCTCAGGGAAGGGGCACGCCAAATCGGATTGGTACTCGCCGGGACCGTGAACCTGCTGGCGCCCGATATGATCGTTCTCGGGGGGGGACTCGTCGAAGCCCTGCCGAAATTGTTCGTGGACGAAGTGTCGAAGACGCTCGCAAACCGTGTGATGCCCTCGTACCTGAAGACCTACGATATCAAGGTTGCGAAACTGGGCGACGATGCCGGTTCGATGGGGGCCGCCGCCTGGGCTCGACAATGCGTTGAGGAAGCTTGATGGCAACGGACGCGATCTGAATCGTCCTGACTCGACGGACATCAGCGAAGGGCCGCCCGGCGGATCGCTCCGCTGTGACGTCCTGAGTGGGGCTGCTTTTGTTCATGCCCTCCGGCAAGCAGATCAGGCCGCAGGTGGCAGCACGAAGGGAGTTGTGAAGAGATGAAGATTCTCTTTTTACACGGTTGGAATTCGGTTCCTGGCGGTGTGAAACCGACGTATCTCAAAGATCACGGGCACATCGTGTTCAATCCGGCACTGGACGACGACGACTTTCGCGCGGCGGTACAGACGGCTCAGGCCGTCTATGATCAGCAGAGGCCTGACGTTGTCGTCGGATCCTCGCGTGGTGGCGCCGTCGCCTTGAACATCCAGTCAGGCAGTACGCCCCTCGTTCTTCTCTGTCCGGCCTGGAAGCGGTGGGGGACAGCGAACTCAGTGAAGTCCAACGCACTGATTCTCCATTCGAGAAGGGATGACGTCATCCCGTTCACCGAATCCGAGGAATTGATCCGGAATAGTGATCTGCCGAGAGACGTTCTGCTGGAGGTGGGGAATGATCATCGGCTGGCCGATGAATCGTCACTGGGTGTGATGCTCTGGGGGTGCGAACTTCTCACCTCGCAGGAACAGTTGCCGATGGTCGATGAGACGTTGGTGGCCGGCACAGAAACTTCCGGGGATGTCACGTATATCTGCGATGCCTGCGGAGAGGAAATTGTGATCCCTCTCGACCGCACGGAAGGGACTCATCAGACGTACGTCGAGGATTGTCCCGTCTGCTGCCGGGCCAATCAGATCCACATCACGATCGACGAGGACGGGACGGTTCAAGTCGCGGCACAGCCGGAACAGGACTATGAAGAGCACTGAGCGTACGACTTCACGGTTTCCCATGCAGGGGTGGGCAGTGGGTACCGGTTACTCACAAGAAAAGAAGTCAGCTGCAGTGGCAAGACTGCAGCTGAGGAGAGAACCGGTCAAATCTAGTCATCGCTGGTTCAGATGATTCCCGTCGGAGCCATGCAGTTTGACCATCTTGTTATACAGCCCCAGAATCAGCAAGGTGGGGGCCCACTGCCCGACGAAGACCCCGTCTTCTTTCCGGTCCGAACAATGGAGTACGAGCGAACCGACGATAGAGGCGCCGGCCGCCCACAGGAACCAGTCTGACGGAATCTGAACTGTCTGCTGCTCGATTGTACGGGCCACAGTCCCTTCAGCGACAGGGGGTTGAGATTGCTGCGGTTGCATCGATCCTTCGTTCCATGGCTCACGACGACCGGATGCCTGCTTGGACGTTTTGTCTGCTTGTGTGAGAGTTTCAGCCATTTTGGGGTGTCCTCATTAACGAAAGAGTGGGTTACACATCCCTTGGGTTTAGCAATCAATGTGCCCAAGCCCCGTGACCACATGCCACCGTCTGGATGCTTCGAGACTGGATTGAATTCCGTCTTGAAAGGATTGCTCCGCCCTTCCCTGGCCCTGATTGCGCGTTGGCCGACCTCCTGCTATTCCTGATTCTCATACGGTATCGCGGTCGCCTTCCTACGACTTTGAAGACGGAAGAGAAGAGTTCTTGATTAGCCGTAGCGTTAGCCTAAACAGGCCGAGAACTTCGATTTAAGATCCGGCAATCTCGGTTGAAAAAGATTGCCCAATCTGATTGCGCTCGGTTTATTGGGGAGCCGATTCACCCTGCGGACGAACGGAATCTCGGTTACTTGCGGGGCTGTGAAAGATGCTTTTCAATGTCGACGTTGTCTTGATTTCCAGAATCCCTCACCCAATTCCCCATGTGGGGCTTCGGTAAGCACCCGATACCACGGCTGGACGTGAGGGGGTGGATCTCCTCTTCTGCAGAAAGCTGCGGGAGAGCTAACAGACAACGATTTCAGCCAGTTTTCACAATGACAGCGCGGACTCGTTTATAGATTGCGATGGCGCGCTGCGTTTGGTAACGCTGCACTCGATGGGCGACCACGATGGCTGGGAACCGCGCATTGAGTCTGTTCGTGTTTCCCATCGTGCTGTTGCCGAGGTTCCCTCTCTATCGAACTCGATAGAGAGGGTTCGTTTCGCCATCTGAAGACGCGTCACCGTTTCGAGCAGGTGTGTATCGAGCCAGTAGTATTACTGAAGTGCCTGCTGCAACGGACAATCGGAGTGTGGTGTTTCTCCGCGTCGATACTGGGTCAGTAAGTCCTTTGATCGCTGGGCCAGCATCCGGCGGACTTCTCGACGTTTCCCTTTGACCCGTTCGATTTTCATCGAGTCGTAAGCGGTTGTCTGATGTCGCATCCACGCGATGACTGCGGCTTCAGCGCGCTGCTCCACAGGGATGCGGGCGGTGCGAGCCACGGTCCCACTCCCTACCGGGGTGGCGTGCTCTGTGACGGCTTTCGCTAACCGCTGTGCGAGCTCGGCGTAACGTGCGTGAAAATCAAGGAACGCGAGGACAGCTCCATAGAAGTCCGTGACATACTCGGATTGGGCTTTCTCGCGACGCTTGGCGTCTGCTTCCTTTTTGCGTGCGTGCCCTTCCGTTGATCGCTCGGCTGCGAGGTCGATCCGGATTCGCTCGATCATCTCTGCGGATGCCCAGACACCTTTCGAAAAAACTTTCCTTCCCTTCTTCTCCGCGACGACAAAGTGTTCGCCAGCCCCTTTCACTCGGCGAGTCAGTGCCGCATCGCCAGGAGGGAGCAATACCCAGCCTGCGGGGATGGAGAGCACCGTCCCGTCTGCGGCCCGGACTGTATCGGGGGTTAATCCGGGACTGAAAATTCTGTCGCTCATCGGTAAGTCACGTCCTTGGTCTTCTGATTTCGATGGTTGAATTGGGGAAAGGGGCGGCACCGCCTCGCGTTCTCTGGCAAGGGGCTGACAACGCTCATAAGGCCTCGAGGTCTGTGCGGCCAGACAGAGACCTACTGTGAACATAATCCCGCAAGCTACGCACGTTACCTATTGTTGATCAGAGCAGCCGACCTGCTGCCATGCCGACGGTGACGGCAATCAGACCGAGCACGACCTGTCCGACGATGTTGCCGGCGGCCATCAGCCATTCTGTGTCCCGGATCAGCCCGTCGGTTTCAAAAGCGAAGGTCGAGAATGTGGTGAAGGCACCCATGAATCCGGTCAGAATGATTGCTCGATGTTCCACGCTGATGAGCGACCGGCCTTCCGCCAGGGACCAGACGAAGCCAAACATCAGACAACCGAGGACATTAATGACGAACGTTCCCAGCGGGAACGGGCCCTCGTACCACCGATGGATGAGATTGCCGAGTCCGAATCGTGCGAGAGCTCCTAACCCACCGGCGACAAAAATCAGACTCAATTTCGACATCAATTCCGGTTCCTGTGTGTCAGAGTCGGCGAGACGAGCCGGGCCGACTCCGGCATTGAACTCTGTTCTTCATGAAATGCAGGTGGCCCAATGCGAGGCTTCTGACCACGAATAATGTAGCGGGTCGAGTCGCCAGAGTCTCATTTCCGCAGACAGTTTTGTCCACGCACAGGTCGGGTGATGCAACGAAGTGCGGTGGCCCGTGCTGACCATTTGGAGCCGGTGACTTTGAGGGGCTCACGTCACGTTTTATCATCAGGGAACCGCTGCGTCAGTTCCGCCCCACAACGGTGGCCCCATCGCAGAGCGGGAGGAGTGGCCTGTTCTACAGTTACTTTCTGCGCGGGAGGGGGACGGATACTCCCGTTCCGTATTGTCTCTCAACTGAAAGCCGTTTGCCGAGGAGTTCCAAGAATGAAGGCTGTGCGACTACTGACCATCCTGGCGGCAATGGCACTTTGTGGCGACTCGTCCTCCGTGGCGGCGCAGGAATGGACGCGGTTTCGAGGGCCGAATGGCACCGGAGAGAGTGAGGCGACGACGACTCCCTCGACATGGACGTCCGAAGACTACAACTGGAACGTCAAGTTGCCCGGACTGGGGCACTCCTCCCCCGTGGTCTGGGGAAATCAGGTGTTTCTGTTGAGTGCAGATCCCGAAACGGCAACCCGTTATGTTTTGAGCTACGACGCAACGCTTGGAACAGAGCTTTGGAATCGTTCGTTCGAATCGACGCCCCACCACCTGCATAAGCAAAGCAGTTATGCATCGAGCACGCCTGCTGTGGACGCCAATCGTGTGTATGTCGCGTGGTCAGATCCTTCCAGCGTGACATTGATGGCGTTATCGCATCAAGGAGAGATTCTTTGGAAAAGAGATCTGGGACGATGGTACAGCCAGCATGGGTTCGGTACTTCGCCGATGCTGGTCGACGATCTCGTCGTACTCTCAAACTCACAGGAGGCCAAGGATGGTCCCAATCCGGCGGAGGAACCGCAGAGTTTCATGATGGCATTTGACGCCGCGACCGGGGAGGAACGGTGGCGTATCCCCCGTAATCCGGTGAACACAAGTTATGCCGTACCAGCCTTGTTTGAACCCAAGAACCGACCACGGCAAATCGTCTCCATGAGTACGGGTGACGGAATGTTTGGGCTGGATCCGCACACGGGAAAAGAAATTTGGTTCAACAAGTGCTTTGATAAGCGGACCGTCAGTTCGCCACTCGTGATTGGCGACTTGATCTTCGGCGGAACGGGTTCGGGGGGCGGAGGCAGTTACGTGGTCGCTTTGCGTAGCGATGGGACCGACGCGTCCCTGGCGTACAAATTCGACGCGCAGGCCCCTTATGTTCCCACGGTTGTCGCTCGGGGCGATCTATTGTTTCTGGTTTCCGACGGAGGAGTTGCGAGCTGTATTGATCTCAATACGGCGAAGGTTCACTGGCGACAGCGGATTGGCGGAAACTACAACAGTTCGCCCGTCCGCGCGCATGACAAGCTGTATTGTCTCAGTCAGGATGGTGAGGTCGTCGTTCTCGCTGCGGAAAAGGAGTTCGCTGAACTGGGCCGAGTCTCGCTCGGTGAAGGTTCACGAGCCACACCGGCGATTGCCAACGGCACGCTGTTCCTGAGAACGTTCTCGCACCTGATGTCCGTCGGCGGTCCCAACGGAGAACGGGGCGAACGCTGATCCCGATCGGGTGGATGCCGACGTCCACCGTACCGGTCTTGTCAGAATCTCGTCGATCCGATCGTCACAGTCGCAACCGGGACTGTGGCGGCGGGTTATGCTCTTTCCTCTATTTGGAGGCCGACGCAGCCACCCGATGGGTCGGCTGTGGACGGCCTGGCCGGAACATCTGAGCTTTCCCGAAGACAGGAGTTGTCCCGGACTCGGCACAGATCTTTCGAATCGATTCTTCGCTCAACTTGCCAAGCAGATCCGGGTCGCAGGCCACCCGTGCGTTGAGGACCAGATCGATCTGCCGCGTTGAGGCGTGTGAGGGGAGAGACAGTTCGGGAGCCAGATCACGAGTGACAAGGTTCGCCACTCCGAATGCGGCGGCGCTCAGACCGATGACTTTCAGGTGCGCGATTTCAAACCCCTGCTCGACGAGGCGGGTTTTGATGTCGCCAATCACTTTTAACAGAAACTGATCGAGTAAGAACTCGCTCGGGCTGGTGATCTGCACGCTACTGTTCAGCCAGCCAAGTTCCGCTTCCCCTTCCGCGTAGGTGTCGTAGTCGATGTCGAGAATTCGTCGACCAAAGTCACCCACCTGATCGAGGAATTCGAGATAGGCATCGAACCCCGCACCAGACTTCGCGGAGACGGCAAGTCGGGGTGTGTTGGGGAACTGCGCTTCCAGCAGCGAGTGAAGTTCCGCCAACTCCGCTGGCGAAAGTTCATCGACGCGATTAATGAGAATCACGTCGGCCTCTTCCAGTTGCTTTTGCAGGATGTAGGCGGCTTTCGGTGAGAATCCGGTTCCCGGTTCGTTCTTGAGAATCTTCCGGCCCTGGCTTGGTTTCAGAATGACGCCGTAAGGGGCGATTTGAAACCGCGACTGATAAAGCTGTTTGATCGGCTGGATGACGGTGGCCACGAGGTCTGTACAACTGCCGACCGGTTCAGCCAGGATCACATCGGGAGCTTTCTCGATTCCCAGTGAATCAATCGTCGTGATGAGGTCATCAAATCGGCAGCAGAAGCAGGCGCCCGCCACTTCGCCGACATCGAAACCCTGCGAGCGAAGAGATTTCGTATCGACCAGGTCGGCGGCTTGATCGTTGGTCACGATCCCGACATTCAATCCCTTGGAAGTATAGTGACCAGCCAGTCGCGAAAGTGTTGTCGTCTTCCCTGCCCCCAGAAACCCGCCGACCATGATGAATCGAACCGACTTTGACATGTCTTCCCTTTCGTGACCTGCGCTGCAATGGATTGAAATTCGCGACGGCAGTATGCGAATCCCGCTCAGGTCCCTGCCTCTCCATGTGCGGCAAGGGGTGAGGGACGCTGAGAGTGTTGATCATCTTCTGCTGAATCGTTCCGAGCATAATGGCAGAGAATGATTAAGTTAACCAACATGGGCGAGAGTGTTTGATGCCGTCAGCATGGGGGGCGAGACTGCCCGGCGATGGTCGAACTTTCGGGCGAAAGCGGGATCCCTCAACTGCAACCTCTTCTGCGCTTCACCCGAATCCGATGTCAGGGATGCCGCAGCGTCATGACATACTTTCAGAACAGGTTCATCCTGTCTGTCCTGCGTTCTGAGTCTGTCGTGATCGGCGATCTCTATTTCTCGGACCTGGCTGCTTTTTCTGCCTCTTTCCGCTTTTTGAAGTCGGCCAGCGTCCCTTCGGGATCGTCATTGAACGCGTCACGGCAGCCGGTGCAGCAAACGTAGTAGGTTTTGCCCTGATGCATCACGGCAATCGTTCCAAGACCTCCAGTTACGACACATTCCGGACCGGAGTTTCCCACAGCGGCGAGTCTTGTCCCCTCTCGCTGGTATCCGATCTCGGCGACGCGCGAGAAAAACGATTGCTGGTGGGGACGCTTTTCCAGCAGCAGCGTGATGCGATTTTCGTTCAGGAGGGTCAGAGTGGCTCGCTGGACATCTGGGTCATCCTCCGATGCAGATTCCAGGACCAGTCGTTTTTCAATTGGCTTTCCCCGGTAGATCCGAGTCGACTCGTCAGCGAGTGTCACCGTCAGCGTGAACGTTTTGTCTTCTTCGTCGTAACTCAGGAGAGCAGATTCCCATTGTTTGCTCCCGCTGATGGCCCAGCGAATTCCCGTGCTTTTGGGCTTCAGTTCCCAGACCGATTCCACACGTTCCTGCCAGGCTCCGGCTTGTGAACCACGCTTTGGCTGGCCGATCCCTCGCCATGTTCCCACCAGAACGTTGTATTCCTGAAGAGCTTGCACCGCGGCTGACCTGGTTGTCTCTTCCGGTGGCGTGTCAGCCGCCGCAGCGACTGTGATGGCGAGGCAGAGAATCAGGAGTGTTCGACGCAGAAATGGACAAATTCGCATGATCTGGCTCTCATTTTGGTCTCAGTCATTTTGACTTGTGCAGTATCCCAGTTGCCGGAGCAAAACGCCAGAACGAATCCGAACGACAGTGGAATCGATAAGTCCCCAGCGAACTAAGCGGCACCCCTGACTGGGGATGTGAGGAGATGTCGGATCGCCAACGCCTGTAATTGTCGACGGCGTGCGACGATCAGCCAGAGTCGCATTGGGGACAGATACGGATTGTCTATCGCCGATCAACTCCGAAACACTGCCGCAGTGCAGGACTGCATCGCAAACGCGGGAGCTTCTTTTCGAGAACTGAAGAGCGGCATCTTTGACGCTTTCCGTTCAGTTTTTCTTTCATTCCTGGCGATAGCGACGTAAGGAATGGCATCGAATCAGAAGCGATTTGGAACCATACCTCAGTGGCGACATTGGGCTTGAGGGTTCTCTGGCCAAAAAGAAATCAGGCCGTCGGAAAATTGATTGACCAACGGGCCGACCTGGGAACAATCCCAAGCCGGCCAGCAATCCGCGAGCGATGTGTTGATGCATAAATTGTGCAAAAGCATTGCGTTCGTTTTCACCGAATGCTATCATCTCCACATCTTACTCATCTTCGTGTTGAATTTTTTTGGGGCAAATTCATGGGACCCACGTCATCTTTCTCAACGAATGGTCGCGCTGCGAAATCCCTCCTCACGAACCGACGTCCACCCATCAATCGACAGCGCAGAATCCCCCGCGGTTTTACGCTGATCGAACTGCTGGTCGTCATTGCGATTATCGCGGTGCTGATCGCTCTATTGCTGCCCGCAGTACAGCAGGCGCGGGAAGCGGCTCGCAGGACGCAGTGCAAGAACAATCTGAAGCAGATTGGACTCGCTCTGCACAATTACCACGATAATTTTTCTACGCTGCCACCGGGCTGGATCGGTGTGACTGGAACCACTCCCGATGTCTTCGGGATGAACGGTTGGGGCTGGGCCTCGAAGATTCTTCCCCAGATCGATCAGGGACCGCTCTATAACAGCATTAACTTCAGCGCCAAGATGGAGTCACCTGCGAACGCGATTGCCCGTATCAGTCCGATCTCGGCGTTTCGGTGTGCATCCGATACGGCGCCCGGCTCTGTCTGGAAGATTCAAGATGAGTCCGCCACGGATCTGGCTGAACTGGCGGTGGCGAACTACATCGGCGTGTTTGGGACCAGCGAGATGGACCATTGCGCCGATCACCCCAACGCTCCGTGCATGGGTGAGGGGACCTTTTTCCAGAATAGTCGCGTCCAGATTCGTGATATTACCGACGGGCTGAGCAACACATTGATTGTGGGGGAAAGAAGGACTCGCCGCGACAACGGCTACAGCTGGACCTCGACCTGGGCCGGGGTGGTCGCCAATGGTGACGACGCGATCACCCGCGTCCTGGGAAGCAGTGATCACACACCGAACAATCCGGCCAACCACATCGACGATTTCAGCAGTTACCACGTCGGGGGAGCTCACTTTGTACTGGGGGACGGCTCGGTCCGGTTCATCAGTGCGAATATGGACCACGGCCTCTACCAGAATCTGACGACGCGAGCTGCGGGTGATCTGGTGGGCGAATTCTAATTGGGGATTGCTCTCGCTAACGCCAAGGGACTCTATGTCTCTCGATGCCGAATCTGGCCGGGGAGGCGCGTTTGGGGTGCTGAACACAAGGGGCGCCCCGTGGCTCCGATGAACTCTTTCGCACGTTTTTCAGTCGTCTTCGTTGCCTTAGAAGAAGCTGAAATGGTAGGGGAATGAGTGTGATCCCAGAGGCCACTCGCTATTCTTCCCATCACGTGTCAATGAGCCGTTCAGGGCTATCGAAGTTCGAGGTGTGTTTGATGAATCGTCCGTTGCCGATGCTTGTGAGCGTGTTGTGCTGGATGGCCTGTGCTGCTGTTTCTACCGCGGTAGGGGCGGAACAGACGCCGCCTGCAACGCCCCCATGGAGCGGATTTCTGACGGGAATCTCCAGCAACCCGGTCAATCCCGAGCAATTGCCACTGACGTGGACGCCTGAAACGGTGACGTGGAAAGCCTCGCTTCAGGGGGACGGGCAATCAAGTCCCGTGATTTGGGAAAATTCTGCCTATGTGACTTCGGTTGATGGACCGAATAAAGAAACATACTACGTTTCTCGAATTGATCTGGCGGATGGCTCGATCCGCTGGAGCAAAGCAATTCCATCGACCGATCCCGTCGAGAGCACGTATCTCGTCAGCCGGGCCGCCCCGACTCCCGTCTGTGACGCGACGAATGTCTACGTCTTCTTTGAGAGTGGCGATCTGATTGCGCTGACTCACGATGGCAAGGAAGTCTGGAAGCGGTCACTGTCGGTCGATTACGGTCGCTTCGACAACAAGTTCGGGCTGGCTGCATCGCCGGTTCAGGATGAAAGCTCGCTTTACATTCTGATTGATCATGCCGGACCATCATACATCCTGGCGATCAATAAGAACGATGGCTCGACGCGCTGGAGGACCCCACGCGAGAGTCGCAGAAGCTGGAGTTCACCGTTTCTGGCCCATATTGATGATCAGCCCCAGATCG
>NZ_DASWWZ010000659.1:0-6589 GCF_036405755.1 Schlesneria sp. | reverse complement strand
CGGCCGGGGCCTATCGGGCACACGACTTCGACGTTTCACGTGAAACGGAGCCTGGTCCAGAGTACGTCGAGATTCGCTCCCTGGGAGTTCGCACCCGAGGGATTGTCTTCTGTCAGGGGATCGCAGGGACTACGAATCCCTGGTTTGAGGATGTGCAGTTCAAACCGGCAAAGGGTGAGATCCTGACTCTCCGAATTCCCGGGCTGACGGAACAGCGGGTTATCCACCGAGGGATCTGGCTGGCCCCACTGGGAGACGACCTCTTCCAGGCAGGAGCGACCTATGACTGGAAGGTGCTCGACAACCGTCCGACTGATGCGGGCCGCGAGGAGATCCTCTCACAACTTCAGAAGATCCTCCGGCTGCCGATGGAAGTGGTCGGACATCATGCCGCGGTCAGGCCCATTCATCGAAACCAGTATCCTGTCCTGGGACGGCATCCCCAGCAGCCGCGAATGGCCTGCTTCAACGGGCTGGGCTCAAAGGGAGCTTTGCACGCACCTTACTTCGGCAGGCAGCTCGCCGAACACCTCACAGGTGGGGCCCCCATTGACCGGCAGGTCGATTTGGTACTGAAGACCCGATGGAGCTCAATTGCGGGACATTTCGCCGCAGGTCAGAATCAGCCATCGAGTGGTGCTTCGTCTGGAAAGAGACCTCGGGCCCTCCCATTGACGCAACGGGCTCAGCTCGCCGTCAGTGAGGTGGTCGGGCGCGGAGACATCGTGATCGACGCGACGGCCGGTAATGGTCACGATACTCAGTTCCTGGCAGAGCTCGTTGGCGACGATGGGCAAGTCCACGCATTCGATATTCAGGAAGTTGCTCTCGAAAATACGGCACGTCGACTAGCGGAGTCGGGACTCGCCAACGTCCGGCTGTGGCATCATGATCATGCTGAACTGTCCGACGTACTCCCATCAGAACTGACAGGTCGTGTCGCGGCGATCATGTTCAATCTGGGCTACCTTCCGGGAGGGGATAAGTCTGTCATCACCCGCGCGGAATCCAGTGGCGAAGGTGTCTTCAAAGCGGCTGCCCTCCTGAAGCTGGGTGGGATCATGACGGTTCTCGCCTACACCGGCCACGATGGCGGGCAATCCGAGGCGGACCGGATTGCCTCGATCCTGGCAGCGTTTCCAGCAGACGAGTTCGAGATCAAGACTGTTGAGAGCCAACCAGGGCGATCGGTGGGCCCTCGATTGTTTCACGTGAAACGGCTGAAGGCTCGCTGACACTTTTGACACTACGCCGCGTCCGCAATTTTCTTCGAGACGACGGGGTGCACGGCAGGGTACCACGTTTCCACTTGCTTCTGGAGTGGGACCTCTCTGAGCTAACCGAGGTCACTGACGGTGCCGCATTCCGGTTAATGATCGCAGGAGGATCTCGGTTGTCGTCCGGGAACCGCTTTCTCAACACGCTACGGAAGGCTGAGCCCACAGTCCGTTCTGGGAGAATTCCCCAGCCGTTCGAGGCCGCCAGGAGAAAGAGATGTCCGGACCTGATTCTAATCGCCATGTCGTGATCGCGGGGGGAAGCGGGTTTATTGGGACTTCGATTGCGGAGTATCTCCATGCCCGCGGTTGGGCTGTGATTGTCCTGTCCCGTCACCCCTCACGCCGGCAGCTTCCGTGGCGCTGCATCTCGTGGGACGCTCGAACGAAGGGGGAATGGTGTTCTGCTCTTGAGGGGGCCGTCGCCTTGATTAACCTCGTCGGACGGAGTGTCGACTGTGTTAAGACTCCCGACAATCAGGATGAAATTCTTTGTTCTCGAGTGGAGGCGACTCGCATTCTGGGGTATGCCGTCCGAAACGCCTCCGAGCCGCCTCCTGTCTGGATCCAGATGAGTTCGGCTCATATTTATGGGGACCCGCCCGAGATCACATGCACTGAGGATTCACCTACCGGATGTGGCTTCGCACCCTGGGTGGTAAAACGCTGGGAAGAGGAGTTTGACGCTTGTCGCCTTTTCTCCCAGCGGCCCGTTGTCTTAAGAACGAGCTTTGTCCTTGGGCGAGATCGAGGGGCTGGACAGGGAGCACTGAGCCGACTGCTGAGATTGGCTCGCTGGGGTCTGGGTGGAACGGTCGGGTGCGGCTCGCAAGGGATCAGTTGGATTCACGAACTGGACCTGTGCCGACTGGTGGAGCGGAGCCTTCTCGCCCCCGGGCTGCGAGGTACCTACATTGCATCGTCACCCAATCCGATCCCCTCGCGCGAGTTCATGTCACAACTACGATCGGCGATCGGAGCACGCATCGGGTTACCAGCGACAGACTGGATGGTGCGGTTTGGCGCGCACTTGATTCTGCGAACAGATCCTGAACTCGCCCTCTATGGCCGCTACGTCGTGTCTGAAAGATTGAAGGAACAGAAATTCGAGTTCCGGTTCCCTCGGATCGACGAGGCGCTGCGGGACGTGATTCGGAATGAGGTTGCCTGAGCTAGGCTAGATCCTGGTCACGGGGGCCTCGCCGCAAACCCGCAAGTTGAGTGGCTGTACTAACAGCCGGACATTGTTCTGCGGGGCGCCGACGGCTGACCTGCGTCATTCCTCTCCACCCGATGATTGAGTCGATTGCTACGCTCAACGTCGATTCTCTCCGACGAGCAAGCCAGAGGACCAGTGAGTGGGATCTGCGAGATCAGCAACGGACGGGTACAAAAAAAGAAACATCCCTCTGACGAATTCGCCAGAGGGCTGTTTCACGCATGTCGGGATGACAGGATTCGAACCTGCGACTTCCTGGTCCCAAACCAGGCGCTCTAGCCAAGCTGAGCTACATCCCGAACGAGGCGACAGTTTAGAGAGGAGAGATCATTGCGTCAATGAAGTTCGTTTCACGTGAAACCCTCATTTGCAAGATTTTATGCGGCACGCTGCAACTTCCCCACAATCCGTTCAAAATCATCATTCGAACCGAAGTCGATGACAATCTTTCCCTTGTCCTTGGCTTTTCCCGACAGCTTGATTTCGACGCTGGTTCCGAGCCAGTCGCGGAGCTGATTCTGAAGGTCTGCCACATGCGACGTGTGGGCGCCGTCAGCTTTGGCGGGCTTCTCTTCGGGATTCACGAAGGGAACGATGTCCGCATCCTTCGGTGTCAGCATTTCTTTGACGGCTTCTTCCGTCTTGCGGACCGAAAGTGATTCCTTCTGGACTCGCTTTGAAAGTTCAATCCGGGCATCTTCGTTTTTCAGGGCCAGCAGTGCACGTGCATGGCCGGCGGTAATCTTGTCAGCTCGCAGCTCAGACTTGACCGCTTCCGGGAGTTCGAGAAGACGGAGCATGTTGCTCACGGTTGAGCGTTCGAAAGAGAGCCGACGGGCCAGGTCTTCAATCGTGCATCCGAATCGCTTCAAGTAGTCCTGAAAGGCGATCGCCTTTTCGAGGACGTTCAGGTCCTGTCGTTTCAAGTTTTCTTCGAGGGCCACTTCACTGACCTGCTGGTCGGACAAGGCCAGGACGCGGCAGGGAACCTGGCTCAATCCCGCCTTCTTCGCAGAGATCAGTCGACGCTCGCCAGCGACGAGCTGGTAGGTGTTGCCAACCGATCGGACCAGCAACGGCTGGAGCACACCGTGGGTGCGAATGCTGTCGACCAGTTCATTCAGCGAGGACTGGTCAAAGTCCTGTCGGGGCTGAAACGGATTTCGCTCGATCAAATCGACCGAAATTTCTGTCTGGTCCGACGAGGTCGCCTCGTCAGTCCCACCCATGGACGCCGTTCCGAGCAGCGCGTTTAAGCCTCTGCCCAGTCTCCGTCGGGATGGCTCTGGTGTCGTCGATTCTTGACTGGATTGTTCTTCCATGATTCATTCCTTGTCGAAACGCAGAGTCGTCGCGCAGTCATTGCGGAGAAGATCTGACTCAAGATTAGGGAGTAGAAGTGAATTTGATTCTAGTCACGGGGGCGAAAAACGGACAATAGGAACTTCACGCACGCCGGGTGAGAGTCCTCTCTCGCAGGACCCAATCTGCTCGTTTCGAACTCGCTAAAAAGAACCCGCGAGCATCTCCGTTCCCTGCCCTCGCGTGGCCGCCGCAAAAGGCCGCCTTCCCGTCCGCCTGTTGAACGGAGTCATGGCAATTCGCGGCAAAGTGTGCCCGGCGTGTTGAACTGCTTCCGATGCAGGAACTTTTTGCTGTTTCTACTTGTTCAGGCGGTAAAGCTTCCATTCGGTGAGCGGTAGGCCTGGGCCTGGATCGGGACCTGGATCGGGATGAAGGTCGTCCAGAAGCACGAGATGGCTTTGTTGATGGGATACACTGGTTTGCAGTGAAAACCGGGTAGACTCAAGAATTGAGCGAACTTCCGCCGGCACCGAGGAGGCTCGAGACGGGACGGCAACGAACGTCGGACGCTGCGGTGTCTGGTTCGCGAATCCCAGATCCTGTACCGGGCCGATCGCCAGGATCCCTTCCGACTTCAGCCCAAAAACAAGGGCCGGTTCGCCCATCACGTAGATGATCGCCTCATCGGCGGGGAACCCCTCTCGGGCATTGACCGCTCGAACTGCTGTGGCAATTTCACCGGAAGTCGATTGCAGATCCGTTCGATCCGCCCACGCGAAACCTGAACCGCTCAACTGTCGAAACGTCGCGATTGCAAGCAGGGCTGCCATGCACATCGCGGCAGCCATCCCCGGCACAGAATTGTTCTCGTCATCCTTTCGTACCTTCCGGCTGCAGAATTCGAACACCATTCCCAGGCAGATCCAGACAGAACAAAGCCACGGGAGGATCAACCGAGGGTACGGGTGGTAGAAAGGGGTTGAAATGCTCATCCCGACCAGCCATGCAAGCGCGAGGCTGGCTGGCAACTTGCTGTCCTGGAACCGGGATTTCAACACCCCGATTGAGCAGACAGCGACTGAAAGAGTCAGGGTCCCCACCGGGTGGAGCAACAGCGAGAGCATCTCCAACAGACTTTGCGAATGGGATTTTTGCGCTGAATCGTGACAGTGCCTCATGATGAGTTGATCACGAGAGAACGGGGCACTTAGCGGATTGTCATACATCCGCACGATGTCGGCCTGCGACTGGGCGGAGCGGATCCAACCGTTGGTGCCCACGATGTACTGGCGGTGGTTGGTCGCGACCTTTGCATACCCTCCCTGTTTTTGAAGACCCCATAGGACCGGAGACCAAGCAATCATTGCGGTCAATGCGATCAGCAGCCAGCAGATCAGTGTTCTGCTTACCTGTCGTTCTGATCGAGGCAGTGTGATTTGCCAAACGACTCCGCCTGTCAAACCGATTGCCAGTGGGAGCCACCCGTTGTATTTGGTCCACCACGAGAGTCCCGTCAGGCCCCCGGCGAGCATAATCTCACGCCACGGCGGGCTCCAGCGGGCCGGTTGTGACCTGCCCTTTCCGGACGATGGAGATGAGCCTCCTGCTGAGTCCACTGACGCGAATGCTTTCCCCGTGAAGTGGACAGCCCAGAGAATGAAGAGGCAAACAGGGACGTCGGTCAATGCCGCCCGGCTGTAACTGGCGTGAAAGTCACTCAACGCGATTAACCATGCCGTAACCAGACCTGCGGTCGGACCGAACCAGCGTCGACAGATCCACCACGCTGATGGGACCATCGCGATTCCGGTGACGAGTGAGGGAATCAGCGGCACGACGCCGCTGGGACGCAGTCCCACCAGCGACGCGAGGATCATTGTCCACTCAATTGCGGCAGGCAGCAGGGGCGGCGCGTAGAGAAATCGTGCGGGGTACGAATAGTCGTTCTCTGCCCCAAACCAGAAATTCGAGGCGTACACTCCTTCGTCGAAGTGCTCGACCGCCATCCTCTCAGGGAAGGCCAGCCGGAAAATCGACCCGGCGATGATCGCTCCGAGCAGCCAGTAAAGCTCGGGCCTGGTCACCTTCTGAGACGCAGATGGTTTTGTGCGATTGTCCATGATCGAGAACATATCGCGCGGATGGTTGGATCGTCTTCCCTGAGACCCTATGATTGTCTGTGATAACGGCGGATACCAGAAAAAAGGAATGCCTCAGAATGTCGAATCCAGACCTCATGTACGACGAAGCCATTGCTCTCAAAGACCAGGGCAACCTGCCCGGAGCAGTGGAAAAGCTTTTGGAAATTGAAGCGATTGCTCCCACCCACACCCTGACCCACTCTGCCCTCGCCATTATGCTGCAGAAGTTGGGACGCTACGACGAAGCGATTGCCCACGCGAAGACAGTCGTCGAGTTGAACCCCAACGATCCGTTCTCGCAATCGCAACTCTCGGTGATCTACCAGCGATGTGGCCGAATTCCCGAAGCGGAAGATGCGTTGGCGCGAAGCCGGACGATGAACGCCGGCGGCGGATGCGGCAGTGGCGGCTGCGGTAGTGGCGGGTGCGGAAGCCACTAATGTCCACGACTCACGCTTGTTGTCCGAGAACGTCGGAAATCCGAATCAAGCCTGACGAACAGCCGTTTGTTGTTCGCGGCTTTTGATGCGGCGATTGAGTCGATGCGGCACCTGTCACCAGGTGCCGCTCGCACGTTCGGATCGTTTTACCGAAGGCCGACCGACGGTGGAGGGAGGTCGGCACCTCTGACTCGGACCCGAACCGCG
>NZ_DASWWZ010000658.1:0-2228 GCF_036405755.1 Schlesneria sp. | reverse complement strand
CCCAAGCTGGTCGATCTCGAGGTACTCCGGCGTTTCCTCGTCCCCTGCCCCAGTGAATTTCTCGCGGCAACCCCTGTTTGCTCACTGGTCAATAACGTGAAGTACGACAGTCCCGAGTGTCTGAAGCAAGTGACCGAAGTGCGGACACTGTTCTAGAAACACTTCAATTATCGCCGATGTGTCGGGCGAGGTTGTTTTATTCAGAATGCCACGGAAACCACAACCTATCCTCGTGTTATTCACACCGGTATACTTGCCGGGGCTTCGAACTGATACATGCCTGACTTCATTCGAAGTCAGTGGCTGATAACGATTCGATCCTGCTCGGTTCAACGAGGGATTCGATAATGATTCGTCAACGTACTCGACAATTCCGTCCGTGGTTGATTGCCGGATGTTTGTTGTCTGTGTTTCTCGCCCCGGTTCTGACGAATGGCGTTCTGCTGCGTGCAGCCGAGGACGCTGAGCCTGCAAAAGAGGCGAACCCGACCGAGGACGATGTCCGACTGCTGAAGGGGCTGTTCCGGGAACTTTTCAACCCGAGAGCCAATGGCCAGCGCCGCCAGCGTGACATGGGCGAAGGGGGACTTCGGTCCACGGACGAAGGAGACGAAGAGAGCCCTCGCGACTCGATCGACAGTCGGGCCCCTCACGACACCAAGAATGAACAGGTGCTTCAGGCCGCGGAACTGGCCGTTCGACAGAAAAACTGGAAGCAGGCCATCGAACTGCTTCAGAAGTTGCTCGATCAGTCGGAAGACTCACTTCATCGTTCTGCGGGCGGATCGTGGCAGTCGATGCGAAAAACGGCCAATCAGATGCTTGGGCAAATGCCCGAATCAATCCTGCAGGAATATCGCGGTCAGTACAGCGGGCTGGCTCAGCAGCAGCTCGAAGCAGCGAAACGAAGCGGACTCACCCGTGACTTTGTGAACGTCGCAACTCGCTATTTCCACACCCCCGCCGGTTACGAGGCTGCGAACTATCTGGGCTCGCTGCACTTTGACCGGTCTGAGTTTGGCCTGGCGGCGCGGTGGTTTGAAGAGCTGATCGCATCACCGGCAAGCCTGACCCGTAACGACCGCTGGAAGCTTCAGGCGATTCTGGCGGTGGCTCGATCGGGAAAACAGGCCGAAGCCGACGCCTTGCTCGAGCAACTTTCACAAGGTCGAAGCACGCTGGTGACGTTGGGTGGGGCCAGTCTTCCAGCGGCAGACTGGCTGGGAAAAGTTCAGTTCAGCGCAACGCCACAGACCTTGGCCCTGGCCGACTGGACGCAGCTCTATGGGACGGCGGCTCGTCTGGGAACTGCCGTGGGGGGCGACCCTCTGCTCTCACCAGACTGGTTCTTGCCACTTACCTCGAGCCATACGGTGCGGAATGCCCTGAAGTGGCTCGTGCAGGATCTGCAGGATCAGCAACGGGCTCAGATCATGGCCTCTTCACCGTTAGTGATGGACGGCAGGGTCGTATATCGGGATCTGAGGGGCATTCGCAGCGTCGACCTGGAAACCGGAAGGCCGCTGTGGGAAAGCGTGGAAGGGATTTCGCCGGAACGGATTCTGGGTGGCTTACCCTCGCAGCAGATCGATTTGCAGGATGGCTGGCGGCTGCGCGGTAATGCATTCCAGAACATGAACGAGTTCCAGGGATCGGCTGCCGAATACAGCCCCTTGACGAGTCTGCTGTTTCGCGATGGTGCTCACGGAATCATCAGTGGCGATGGCAACCAGTTATTCGTCATCGAAGAGCATGGCATTCTGTCCCGCAATCAACCCGGTCAACACTGGGGCTGGGATGGAAATCCCGATCCGCAGGATCCGTTTGGACTTCCCTGGAAGACGAACCGCCTCGTCTCGTACGACCTGCATACCGGCCGAACACTCTGGACCCTGGGGGGCAGCGAATCTCGGGAATCATTCGACCCGCCGCTCGCCGGAACCTACTTCTATGGGACCCCTGCCGTTGCGGGCGAAGAACTGTTCGTGGTGGCCAGTAAAGGAGATGACATCCGGCTCTGGTCGCTGGACCGCCAGTCGGGATCTCCGTTGTGGTCGCAACTGATCGCTTACTCGGACACGAAGATTGATCTCGATATCGCCCGGCGATGGATTACGTCTCAAGTGGCAGTCGGCGACGGAGTCATCGTTTGTCCCACGACGGTCGGCTGGATCGTCGCCATCGACCAGTTGAGAAAATCGGTGCTCTGGGCTCACCGATACGCCCCC
>NZ_DASWWZ010000657.1:0-7698 GCF_036405755.1 Schlesneria sp. | reverse complement strand
ACTTCCGAGAGCCAGACCGAGACCCGACTTGATCAGTGATCGACGTGAAAAATCCATGGAAGTCCTCATTCAGAAACGGGCCTTGCGGGGCAAAGGCCCTTGCGTTCACCGATTGTCGATTCTTGCCAGACAACGTTCTCTCGCATCCAACGACTTCGCCTTGCGAAAGGAAAGATGACGTGGCGCCCGGGGCGACCGTGTTTCCGACATGGAAGAACGAGATCGGACGGCCGGGTGAATCTGAGCGTCATACAGGATGACCACGGCCGAGGATCCCGTTTGGAACCGCCCGGCCGTGAGGTGCATTCAGTTCTATTTCTTTGGCCAGTTCAGGTGACGATGGAGGAAGTCATAGGTTCCCTTGCCATTGATCGTATGCGGGCCATTGAAGAACTCGATCTCTGTCTGCTCGGGGATTCCCAGTTTGGAGTAATGCCGCCGGACTTTGGCATATTCAAAGCTCACCCACTCATCCAGCCCCACTCCGTCGTCATGACCACGCTCGACCATAAACGGACGGGGTGTCATCAGCATTGACAGTTCGGCGTAGTTGGCGACGTGTGCCATATTCCACTCGAAGATCTCGTATTCATGAGTGAAGACATAAGAGAACGGCAGATCGACGCTGGCGTTCTTGGTCACCCATTCATTGAAGTCAGCAGAACAGATCGACAGGCAGTAACCTGGCTGGCCTTCTTTTGATGTCAGCATCGGGGGAACCCGAACGGCCGTTTTCCCGCCGTACGACAGACCGTAAAAAGCCAGCCGGTTGGAATCCACGGCAGGCAGCGAAGCGAGCCATTTCAGCGTGACCTGATGCTGGGGAATGATGTAGCTGAAAAGAGACCGGCCAACTGGGTTGGATTTTCTCTGAAGTGTCCGGAATCGGTCTTTTCCCCGGTAAGGATTCTGTGGTGAATAGGCGATGAAGCCACGGCGCGCCAGTTCCGCGGCGAAGCCTTTGTAATAGGGGTAACCTTCTGTCCCCGGTCCGCTGATGGTGTCCATGGGGACCCCTTCCAGCCCATGCTGACAGACAACGACCGGACGCTTTTCATCTGCTTTGATACCCTTGGGGTAGAGCAGGATTCCGGCTGCGATGACGTCGGGGTAGGTGTCGAGCACAACTTCGTAGCCGGTGTAATCATCCGTCTCCAGGACTTTTCGAGTCCGGGGATTGAGCGGGATCGAAGGTTCGGGCAATTTCCCGATCAATTCGTTGTAGACATGGTCTCGCAATGGTTCGGCAGTCGATTCCCATTTCTCGACGGACGATCGATCGGCTTTGGCGAAAAGCTGGTCACGGACCTTGAAAGAATTTCGAAGCAGCTTCTGCGTGAAGTCGATCGCCTCTCCGACCTGTCGTCCCTGAACCGAACGCCAATTCACAGCTTCCGTGAGCGGCACCGATTTGCCGCGGGCTTCTGGTTTGAAGTCGCGCCAATCCGACTTTTGAGCCAGCGCCATGATCGCTGCATTGGAAGCCGCAGGACCCCTCCCATCACTTCCGCTTTCCACCAGCACGATGTGGTTGCCAGGTTTCAGCTTTTCGTAGATGGCTTTGGCTCGGTCGAACTCGATTCGGACCTGGGCCAAGTCCGCCGTCTTGATCTGACCGGGGGCGGCGCCACCCCGTCGTCCCGCCTGGACGGGTAGTGGTCCGTCTGTTTCGGGGATCGCACACGCTTCGATGATCAGTGGCCGCGGAGCGATCATCCCGGCGATTTCTGCATCGCCGAACTCAACCAGTTGTCGCCAGACGTTTCGATCAATCGGTTCCTGCCAAACCCCTTCGCGCGGCTGGAAGTAACCACTGACGAGAACTGAAGCAGGTCGAGCATCAATCGCAGCCGAATACAGCGCGATCTGGCCTCCGTCGCCAATACCGACGAGGGAGATCGGCAAGTTCCACTTGGTCGACTGATTCAGGCCGTCGAGGGCATCAATCGCGGCAAGGACCTTTTGAACTTCGTACCCGATCACATGTCGTCCGACTTCGAACGCCGATCGATAGACCCATTCCCGGTTCGTCTGATTGGTCATCGCGATTAAAGGGTTGCCAGCGAATTCGTCGGTGCGATCGATCAGCGTCGGAATCACGACCAGGAAGCCGTTTTCGGCCAGCACCTGCGGGAGCTTCGACGACGGGGTCCCCTGCTCCGTCGCCCCGGCGAATACATCAGGAGACCAGCGGGAATCGGGAATGGCAATCACGATACCGCGTGGACTTTCAGCTCCTTGCGGGACGAGAATCAGTCCTTCGGCCGTCATCCCGGGCAAAACGGGCCAGCGCTGGAATTGGGGCTCATAGTAGGCATGGGCGGGTTTCGTCTCGGCTGCCTTGAGGCCCGTGAACTTGAGGGGGCGCTCGAACTGAATGCCCTGAACCCGTTGATCAACGGCCCCAATGTACGTCCGAAGTTTTTGACGATAAGGCTCCAGACTGCTCTGATAGGCTTGTGCGCTGCTGTAGTCCCTCTTCCAGAGGGATTCACGCTGCTGCCGGGCTTTGTCGAGTTCTTTGAGGCTGAATTGATCGATCCCTTCGACCATCAGGACGTCCAGCGGCTGTTCCGCCTTGAGTGGCTCAGTGCCCGGGAAAGTGGCGGGACTTTCCTGCGCCGCACTCAGCAGGGGAAAAAGGCTAATCGTCAGCAGGAGGAACGGGACACGCATTACAGTCTCCATGAAGTGTTCTCAAATCGCCTCGGTTCCGCGTCAAAAAACCGTCGAGTATCGCTGTCGATCGCGGGGTGTCGTCCTTGTCCCGGACTCGACCTGCAATCCCATGCCCCGGTCGGCTGTTTCCATTGTGTCAGGATCCCCTGAGACGCCCTCTTAAGGGTCCGTTCTCAGCGAGCGATCTCCACGTGCCGCTAACGACATTACTCGAACAGGGCGGGCTGAGCAGAAAGGGGATTTTCATTCCTCTTCTTTAAGTTCAGCAATCCGGTACGAAACGAAGTACAGGCCACAGGGGACGGTCTCTGAACACGCATCAGCAAACTATGATGTCAGGCGCCTCGTTTTGACAAGCCTTGGACGCTGGGAATCGCTCTGTTCGCGGAGAGCCAAATTGTCGTGGAACTATCGGTGACTTGGATTCTTGATTAGAGTCCAAGGACACGGCATCGGCATTGTTTGTCGATGACTTCTTAGATTGCCACAAGTTCATGAGTCATGATGACCGCTTCGACCCCGCCCTGGTTAGTCCGGTTGACAGATCTGTTGCTGGATTATCGTCGGTGGTGGCTCGCATTGGCGATCCTGCTGACTGTTGCGGCCTGGTTTCCCGCTTCACGACTTCAGTTTGAGCAGTCGATCGAATCGCTGTACGCGAAAGAGAATCAGCGACTGGCGGCATGGCGGGAAAGCAAGCAAACGTTTGGTGGTGATGAATTTGTGGTCGTCGCCTACACGGATCCGGAGCTGTTCGATCCAGATAGCGACCGTCTTTCGGATGCGGCACGAGACCGGATTGAAGCGCTGGTCGAACAGCTTCAGCAAGTGAAAGGTCTTCAGTCAGACAGTATCCAGTACTTGTCGGTTGCGCTCCAGGCACCGATTGGACGGTCGATCATCCGCAAGCTGATGGAAGGTGTGCTGGTCGGCACTGACTCGCAGACGACCGCCATCTTCTGCCGGCTTGAGCCGGAAGGGACGGCCGAGATTCCCCGCGCCAGGACTTATCAGCTCGTTCGCGAGATTGCGGATGCCCACAATCCTCCTGCCGCAGTCGTGGGAGAGCCCGTTCAAGTACACGACATGTTTCGGTACGTCGAGGAGGATGGGGCGACGCTGGGTTGGGCATCGGCCATTCTGCTCATGACTGTGATTTTCGTTCTGTTCCGCAGTATCCGCTGGATGCTGCTGCCGCTGATCGTGGTTCAGGTCACGCTGATCTGGACGAAGGCTATCCTGGTGCTGAGTGGCATGCAGCTCAGCATGGTCAGTTCCATGTTGAACTCGCTGGTCACGATCATCGGCATCGCGACCGTCATGCACATCACGCTGCGTTATCGTGAGTATCGCTTTTCGAAGACCCCGGTCGAAGCGCTCCGTCAGACGATGCTGGATCTGTCGATTCCAATCTTCTGGACGATCGCGACCACGGCCCTGGGTTTTTCTGCGGTCATGATCAGCAATATCGCACCGGTGGTCAGCTTTGGGATCATGATGACCCTGGCCACACTGCTTGTCCTGGTGACGTGTGCCCTGGTGCTGCCAGGCGCGATCCTGCTGGGGGGATCCGAGAAGGTCCCGGGGCGTGCCCCGGCCGAGGACAGCGTGACCAAAGTCCTGGGTGGATTGACCAAGTCGGTCGAGTCGCGTCCCGTGCTGGTCGGAGGGGCGATGTCGCTGCTGACCATCTTCTGTGCGGCTGGATTGTTTCGGCTGCAGGTCGAGACCGATTTCAGTAAGAACTTCCGCAGTTCGAGTCCGATCGTCAAATCACTCAATCTGTTTGAAGAACGTCTGGGGGGTGCAGGAACCTGGGAAGTCAACTTCCCCGCTCCCCCCGAACTGGACAGTGCGTTTCTGGCACAGGTCAGCGAATTCACGGCTCAACTGCGTCAGCTTGAAGATCCCCAGTCACCGGGCCGTCTCACCAAGGTGATTTCCCTTACCGATGGTCTGGATCTCATCGGGTTCCTCCCTTTGTCCTGGCGTATTTCGGCGTTGGAACGGATGCAGCCTGACTTCGTGACGGGGCTCTATAACCCGGAACAGGGGCGGATGCGGATCATGCTGCGTGCCCGCGAACGACAGCCGTCCGCCTCGAAACTGGAACTGATCGCGAAGGTCGAGCAGCTTGCCGAACAACGATTCCAGGGGGCCCGATGTACCGGCTTGTTTGTGCTGCTGACGTACCTGATCGAGAGCCTGATGGGGGACCAGTTGACCAGCTTCGTCGTGGCTGCGTTGGCCATCATGGTCTGTGTCTGGATCGCCTTTCGCAGTCTGCCCCTGGCCCTGATTTTGTTGATACCCAATCTGTTCCCGATTGTGCTGGTGATCGGCACGATGGGGTGGATCGGCTTACCGATCAATATCGCCACCGCGATGATCGCCAGCGTGTCCATGGGTCTGACGGTCGATTCCAGCATTCACTACCTCTCCGGTTATACGGACGCCCGACGTCGCGGCCTCTCTTTTTCCCAGGCACTGCGGGAGACACATCAGGGGGTGGGACTCGCGCTGGTCTTTGCTAATGTGGCTCTGGTGGCGGGCTTCTCGGTCCTGGCGCTGTCACACTTTATTCCGCTGGTTTACTTTGGAATCCTGGTCAGTGTGGCGATGATCGGCGGTTTGCTGGGCAACTTGATCCTTCTCCCCTTGCTTCTTCGGCTGGTCGCTGGCGGGCACGCGGCTGCCACGGATTTGGAAACGATGCCTCAAACAGTGGGAGAGAATGGCGAAGAAGTCGTTCAGGCTTAACTTCCAGCTGTCCGCGAATTTCGGTGCTCCGAAGTCAAGAATCGTCTGCAAATCCGCTCTCCCATCACGAGAGCCGCCATGCCCGCGTTGTGACTTCAATGTAACTGATGAGCTGCGTTAAGGTTGCTACCTTAAAAGTCTGTCAATCACGATCCCTGTAAAACACCCAATTGACGAAGCTGACTTGCAGACTAGACTTATCGGGTCCCGCAGGAAGACGGCGCGAATGGATTTCCGTTAGGGCGATATCGGCTATCTCATCTTTACGATCGCCTACCCCTCCGACAAAAATAACCTGCGCAGTTGGAGGTTCGATGACGAGTGAAAATCTGGCAGTCCTGGCGACGCTTATCAAACAGCAGCGAAATGCCCTGCTGGTACAGTGGCGACAGCAAGTACGAAAGCTCCCCTCTGCACAAGGGTTAGATAACCCCACTCTCAACGACCACATTCCGGATTTGCTGGATGAACTGGCGGCGGCGTTGATCGTTCAGGCCCGGCAGGACATTGCGGAACCATGCAATGACAGCAGTCCTCGAATCCACGGATTGCAGCGGTTGAACGTTTCCTTCGAGCTCGAAGAGGTCGTGGCCGAGTACAATATTCTGCGAGGATGTATTCATGATCTGGCCGATCAGAATGGCGTGATCCTGCAGGGAGAGCCATTTCATATCCTCAACCGCGTGTTCGATCGCGCCATTGGACTGGCTTTGTCGACATACACTGCGCAGCAGGCGATGGACGTGCAGGAACGGCGACAGGAGTATCTGGCATTCGTGGCGCATGATCTCCGCACTCCGCTCAGTGCGATTTCCACCGCCGGTCGCGTGCTGGAAATGATGTTACCCCAACAGGTAATGAATGATCCCGATCTCGTTCAGTTGTTGAAAGCTCTGAACCGGAACGTGAAGCACCTGGAAAACTTGATCAGTAAAGTCATCGAAGAAAATACGCATCTGCAGACGGAAACAGGGATTCGACTCGAACGACGCGAGTTCGATTTGTGGCCCGTTGTCGAGTCAATCATCCTTGACTTCCGCCCGCTCGTTGAAGAGACCGGCACAAAACTGCTCAATCGTGTTCCCGATGAGACTGTTGTCTTTGCGGATGCCGGGCTGATTCGGCGCATCCTCCAGAACCTGATCGCAAATGCGATTCGCTATACCCCCGGCGGAACGATCGAGATTGGTGCAGAAAGACTGGAGACCTGCCCCGGGATTGCGAATTGCTGGGTCGCCGATAACGGATCAGGAATCCCTGCTGAACAACTCTCTCAGGTCTTTGACAAGGGGGCAACGGACCCCGAGAACGAAGAGGGAGAAGGTCTGGGACTGGCGATCGTAAAAGCCTTCATTGAAGCCCATCAGGGGACCGTGAGCGTCGACAGCAAAGTTGGCGTCGGTACGACCTTTCGTTTTTCCTTGCCAGACCGGACGAATCCGACCACGACATGTGCCTGATGTCGGGCGGAGCCTCTTCGGTGCTGCAACGTCGTCCCACGGGCGGAACAGGTGTCTCGGACGCAATGCGAGGGCTGCGTTGCGTCCTGCCTCGCCTGGTTGAGATCACTTATTTGCTGGCTTTGGCAATCAGTGACAGGAATTCGAACACCAGGTTGGCCGCGAGAATGGATGTGATGTTGGCCGAGTCGAACGGTGGCGAGACCTCCACCAGATCGAAACCGACGAGGTTCAGCCCATGCAAGCCTCGCACCAGTTGCAGCATCTCGTAGCTGGTGATGCCCCCGACCTCAGGGGTTCCCGTTCCGGGAGCGAAGGCGGGGTCGACCGCATCGATGTCCAGCGTCACGTAGGTCGGTCCCGCTCCGATCCGGGATTGCACTTCCGCCAGGACAGTATCGACCCCGCTGCGACGGAATTCTTCCAGCGTGATCATACGGGTCCCGAGCCTGATCGCATCGAGGTAGTCTTCCGGGCCATTGGTGGGGCCGCGAATTCCGATTTGAACGTAGGCGGCAGGATCGATCAATGATTCGTCCAGAGCCCGCCGGAACGGGGTGCCGTGACTGTACTTCTGGCCGGGATACTCCGAGTCCCACGTATCGGGATGAGCATCAAAATGGACAACCGCCACGGGGCCATACTTCTTCGCATGAGCCCGCAACAGGGGTAACGAGATGGAGTGATCGCCCCCCAGCGAGATCAGTTTGGGACCCGCAGCGAGAAACCGGGATGCCGCCCGCTCAATCTCGTGGTGAGTCGCAACGATATCGGGAGGGATCACGTCAATATCCCCCAC
>NZ_DASWWZ010000656.1:0-2970 GCF_036405755.1 Schlesneria sp. | reverse complement strand
AGTTCGCTTCCGTCTCGGAAGCCTTGGTTCTGGTAAGGAACGCTTTGCCGACATCGTTGGTCGAAATCCGGTTACCGGTGAGACAGAGATCATTCAGATTGGTCGAACAATCAAGAGTGATCCAAGGGTTCCAATCATCCGTGAACGCAATTCGTTGGATGACATCATATTTCCCCCGGATATTCGCAACTTTCCTGGCTCAACGATTCGTTTCGTTGACGTGAATCGTCCTGGCGTAATGCAGCCATAGGGAATGCAAATGGGACGGCAAATTCTATTTTACATGGTGGACGAGGACGAAGATGAATTCCTTGAATTCGTTCGATCTTCCGGTGATGTCGTGATTCTGCCTCAAACGTCAGAGATCGGTCGGGGAGAAGAATTTTCGTCGTTCAGAGAGCTTGCGGGCCGCAAATTAGGTGAAGCGTGCCATCTTTGGAATCGCTCACTTTCTCCAGAGCCACTTATCAAGCACATTCCCCAGCAAGGATATTTCTGGCTGGATTTCATGCAGTCGGAAGTTGTGAATGTGTTGCGATCAAAGAGACTGGATCAACGACTTAGCATGGGGCGACTTCACATTGAAGACAAAGATCGACGGTCAGACGGCGGTGTTGTGGAAAAGAGTTGCGAGTTTGTGAAGTGGTTCAACGAGCTTTGTCGGTGGATCAAGAAGTCATATCCAAGCACAATTGATGGTGCTTGCCTTTCTCCCCGTGCGGAAGCCTTGGTAAAGAGCGGTGTGGAACTCACGGGCCACAGCTTTTGATGCTGTTGTGACGATCCACGCATTGCCGGAGCCGGTTGCATCGCCTTGAAGGGCTAGGGCACAAGTATCGGCTGCTGTTTCTCATCGTCGGCAAAACAGTCCAAATCTTGCGGGTCTGGCATGCCTCCAGGGATGCGATCACGCGTGACGATCTCTGGTTTCTATTGGGCACCTCGCTGTGGGGCCGTCCCGCGAAGTAGAGACGCACATGATGCTGACCAAGCCAGCGGCGCCTCGCCCGGTTTTCACTGCGCGACGCGAAGTGTACCATCGGCTTCACCCTGAATTACTCAACTGGCGAACTGACGAGAAGACGATTGAAGTTCCCGCTCTCAAAGGAAAGTACCACGATGAGACACGCTCGTTTGCTGTTCTGTCTGCTTCTCTCACAATTCACTTTCGGCGCATTTGGCAGTGCTGATGCGGCCGACAGGAAAGAGCTGAAAGCGGGGGCAGCCCGGGTCGTCATCAACCCGGACATGGGCGAACTCATCGTCGGCAATTTCGGAATGCCGCCAGCCACGCAAATTCATGATGACATCACGGCGCGTTGTCTGCTGCTAGACAATGGAGAGGCGCGACTTGCGTTTGTGATCGTTGACAGCGTGCACGTTCCACGAGGGATTTTCGATGCCGCTCGGGCCCTGATCGAGAAGGATCGCGAAATCGCCCCCGTGGGGCTGGTCATGTCGTCAACGCACACGCATTCCGCAACGTCCTCAGGCGACTGGACCCTCAAGAGCGACGCGAGTTTTAACGTTTACCAGCAGCGGGTCATCAACGGTATTCATCAGGCAGTCAAACAGGCGGGGAGTCAGGTCCAGCCGGTCCGCATTGCCTGGGGAAGCTTTGAAGAGCCATCGCACCTGAATAATCGACGATGGTACGTCTCGGATCCCGCTCTGCTGGTGAATCCAATCGGTGGCACGGATCAGGTTCGTATGAATCCCCCGACCGGATCGGCGGCATTGGTTCGCCCTGCCGGCCCGGTCGATCCTCAATTTTCCTTCATCAGTGTCAGGACGCTGGAGGGGAAACCGCTCTCGCTGCTCGCCAACTATTCGCTGCACTACGTTGGAGGTGTACCCAGCGGAGTCATCTCAGCCGACTACTTCGGCGTTTACAACGATCAGATAGGAACCTTGCTGAACGGCGGGAAAGCCGTGCCGGGATTTGTGGGGCTGTATTCCAACGGTACAAGCGGCGATGTGAACAACATCGATTTCTCTGGCAAAAACAAGAAAGCATACCAAGCTTTTGAAAAGATGACGGAGGTGGCGACCCAACTTGCCGAACGAACGGCGGCCGCAGAGAAGAAGCTGCAGTGGCACGACTGGGTTCCACTGAAACTTGCCGAGACGGAGCTCGTTCTGCAGGTCCGACAACCTGATGAAGCCCTTGCCAAGCATGTGGCTGCGGTCCTGGCACGTCCGGAAGGAGAAACCGGGCGTCATGGTCTGGAAATCGTCTACGCCCGTCGGATTAAAAGCCTGATGGATGGACAGAAAGAGATTTCTGCCAGGTTGCAGGCGGCTCGTATTGGCGAGCAGGTGATCACTTCGATCCCATTTGAAGTCTTTGCAGAAATCGGCCTGGAGATCAAAGAAAAAAGCCCCTTCCCGGCCACGTTCACAATCTCGCTCGCAAATGGGGGCTATGGCTACCTTCCCACACCCGCGCAACATGCCGTCGGTGGCTACGAAACCTGGCTGGGTACGAATAACGTCCAGTTGGATGCATCAGAAAAGATCGTCGAGCAACTGCTGAAGCTGATCGACACTTTGAAGTAGCGATTAAGTTCCCCCGAGTGTGGTCTGAAGGATTCTCTGAGGTTAGCAGCCTGTTGAACGGCTGCGCCCAGGCAAGTCTAAAGCTTCTCGACTCAGTTTTCGACGAGCTTCACGCGGGTGAAGACCGTCTGCGATGGGACTCCGTCATTATTCCCGAAGGCATGATTGTCCCCAGTCTTCGTATCGCTGCTTGATCATCAGCCGAACGATCAGACGTACCGGATGGAGAGTGATGCACGACGATTCCGGCGATCGCTCCCGGCTTTGGTCGTGAGGTCGCATGGGTCAGTTTCCGTTGCACGATGTGTGCGCCGGAATATGCTCTTGGCTTTTCCTCGGTTCGGCGACAACGGATCAAACGCGATTTCGAGTTGCCAATGAAGGATGAGTACAGTCAGTACATCGAAGCCC
>NZ_DASWWZ010000655.1:0-8076 GCF_036405755.1 Schlesneria sp. | reverse complement strand
TCGGATGCACGGTCGACGCGGTGACCCAGGTCATCAAAATTTCGCCCAAAAATATCCAACCCGCCCCGGACATCGTGAAAGCTGACGGAGCGGCTTATATCTCGGGGTTTGCCAAGCTCGACAGTGGATTGGTCATCCTGCTCGATATCGCTGAACTTCTGGATCCGGCGAAACTCGAGCACGTCCGAGAGGTAGCTCGTCGCGGCTCTTCGATTTTGTCACTCTCCAAATCTGAAAACTAACCAATGTCATAAGCAGACGTGCGTTGCCGACTGTCCTCGCTCAGAGATCGGCGGAATCGTGAGCCGGTGAAACCGCTCTCACGCGATACTGCCTGAGGCAGCGCATTGTCTGCTGGAGTCATCCTATGGCCACCGACGAATCACTCTCATCCGCACCCTCACCAGGGCGTCCCCGTGCGCGACGCACGTCCGCTACTGCCCGAAGGGTGGAGCCCCGAATCGATTTTCAACAGATTCTCGAGAACTCAACCGTCCGCGTCATCGTGGCTGACCTTAGCCTGAGAATTACTTACCTGAACGCGGCCTCTCTCTCGACACTTCGAGAGCTTCAGCATCTGCTTCCCTGCGATGTGAACAATCTTCTCGGTCAGTCGATCGACATTTTCCACCGGAATCCAGAGCACCAGCGAAGACTGCTCGCCGATCCGCGCAATCTGCCACACCTCGCAAACATCCGACTGGGACCCGAAACACTCGCACTGCGGGTGTCGGCAATGTTCGACGAAGCAGGAAACTATGCGGGCCCCATGATCACGTGGGAACGAATCACCGACAAAGTCCGGCTGGAACACGAGCAGCAGCGGCTTCAGCAGATGCTGGAGCACGCTACGGTCCGCATGATTCTCGCCGACGAGAACCTCAAAATCGTCTATATGAATCCCGCGTCGGTCCGAACACTCAAGCAACTCGAGCATCTGCTCCCCTGCAAAGTCGACCAGATGATGGGGCAGTCGATCGACATCTTCCACCGCAATCCTGAACACCAGCGACGCATTCTGGCCAACCCTGACTCCTTGCCGCATCAGGCCCAGATCAAACTGGGAAACGAGATCCTCAATCTGAACGCTGTGGCGATCCGCGATTCGGCCGGAAAATACATCGGCCCCATGATCAATTGGGAACTCGTTACGGACCAGGTCCACACGAAGGAACGGGAGCAGGCACTTCAGGCAGAGCAGCAACGCATTGCGGACGACATGCGGACTCGGATCAGCCAACTGATGGTCGTGGTTCAGGCCATCGCAAACGGTGACCTCACACAGGAACTCGAACAGAATTGGGAAGATGATCTGGGACGACTGAGCCTCAGCATCAGACAGATGTCGAGCGACTTGCGGGAGTTGATCGGTCAGCTTATCGAGTCGGCAGCCCAGCAGAACGAAGGGGCCCGGGCCATTTCCGAAAGCTCACAGAATCTCAGTGAAGGGGCTCAGTCGCAGGCCGCTTCCGTTGAGGAAATGTCTGCCAGCATCGAAGAACTTGTCCGCTCGATCCAAGACATTTCAGAGAACTCAGTAGAAGCGCGACGACAGGCTGAATCGACGTCGGAACTGGCCAAGTCAGGTGGGAACTCGGTCAGTGAAGCAATTTCTTCGATGCGGCTGATTCAGAAGTCCAGCGAACAGATCAATGACATCATCCAGGTCATCAGTGAGATTGCCAACCAGACCAACCTGCTGGCACTGAACGCCGCGATCGAAGCGGCACGGGCGGGTGAGCATGGATTGGGATTCGCCGTGGTGGCCGATGAAGTCCGTAAACTGGCGGAACGTTCGAGTCTGGCAGCCAAAGAGATTACGCAGCTCATCAAGGAATCAACGCGGCGCGTGGCGGAAGGAGCCGACCTGTCGGAAAAGGTTGGCAAGTCGCTGGGTTCCATCGTCAACGCCGTAGAAATGACGGCGCTGGGGATCACCCGCATCGCGGATTCGACCAGGACTCAGGCAGCCAGCGCCAAAGATGTTCAGCTTGCAATCCGGTCGATCAGCAAGACAACTGACTCGAATGCAGCAGCATCGGAAGAGATGGCCGCCAGTGCAGAGGAACTGGGTTCACAGGCGACAACGCTACAGGATCTCGTGGCACGATTTAAGGTTTAGAAGCGCACGAAGGACAATTTGTTCGAAGGCCGGGCGGCTGTGGACTCGATTCAACTGACTCGTCAAGAATTTGAAAAGTATCAGAAGCTGATTCTGAAACTCTGCGGTATCAGTGTGCCCGATACCAAGATCACACTACTTAGTAACAGAGTCCGTCGAAGACTGCGTGCGACGAATATCGAGAGCTTCCAGAGTTACTTCGACTTCCTGACCTCATCGTCCGGCAAGACGGAACTCGACGGATTCCTCAGCGCCATCACCACGAACGAAACGTCATTCTTTCGTACACAGAAACACTTTGACTGGCTCAGTACCGAGTTTGTCGATTTGCAGATCGCCCGATCCAAAGAAGTGGGGAGCCGCCGCAGTATCCGCATCTGGTCTGCGGCGTGTAGCACCGGAGAAGAACCTTATTCCATCGCTCTCTGTCTTGCCGAAAACCAGCACAAGCTGACAAGCTGGAAGCTCGAAATCCTGGGGACCGATATCAGCGAACAGGCACTTTCCCAAGCACGCGCCGGTCTGTTCGCTACCCAAACCATGGACGATATCCCACTGAAGTTGCGGACACAGTACTTTCAGCACGACACGGCGGCAAACGCATGGAAGGTCAAACCGGCCCTGTCAGAGATCGTGAAATTCAAAAGGCACAATCTCATGCATCCGATCACTGAGCCGGCATTTGATTGCATCTTTATTCGCAATGTCCTCATCTACTTCAACCGGGCTTCAAAAGAGACCGTGATTGAGAATCTGGTCAAGGCGCTCGCGCCACGGGGGTTTCTCGTCGTCGGCCCCTCAGAGGGAATTTTTGACATGTTGGGAATGCTGACCAAGCGAAGTACTTTTCTGTATCAGAAGGAGTAGTCAGGAACCCAATGGTGTCAGATCCGAATAATCCGACGCAGAATTCTGACTCTTCATCCGATGATCTGTCAGTGTATCTGCAGGTCTTTCTCGACGAGACGGCCGAGGAGCTCGATGCTCTTGTCGAGGCGACGCTGTTTCTGGAGGGGGACCCCACTAACGCCGAAGCGTTGAACAAAGCCTTTCGCATGCTGCACTCCCTGAAAGGCTCGTGCGGAATGATGGGGTTTGAAGTCATCGGAGACTTCGCCCATACGCTGGAAGACCGATTCGAAAACTATCGATCAGGTAAGGAGCAGTTGGACCGGGACACAACGACGCTTGTCCTGAAATGTGTCGACTACTTCCGGAATTTTACCCATCGACTGAGAGCGGGAAATCCGGATGAAGGAGATCCCAGCGAGTTGATCCGCCAACTCAACGAGCAGTCACCTCGCGAAGACGCATCGGTATTCGAACCGGAAGTTCCTGCTCCCGCCTCAGTTGCTGCTGGACCTTCGAACGCCGTCTCGATGTCCGCGGGTGTGCCGATTAAGGTCAAGTTCAAGCCGGGACTTCAATTGGCCGACCTCAAGGCACGGCTGATTGTGGCACGGCTGTCATCGATCGGCGAAGTCATCTCGTGCGAACCCAAAATTGAGGACGTTCGCAGTTTTGACGAGCTTCCACTGTTCTCCTTAGTTCTCCTGACGGATCGCAAGCTCGAAGAGATCCGACGGATTGCCAGTGTTGATGGCGTCGACTCCATCGAAATGGATATGCCTTCGCTCGTTGACATTGAGTTCGATGGGAATGCCGACGGGAAAACTCCGCACGACCTGGTCGTCGAAGGGCCGGGTGATACGGCACCTCAGGCGGGTGTCACGTTCGACCACGAAAACGAGCCGGCTGCCGGCAGCCCTGTCCCTCAATCTGATGTCGCCGCAAGTTCCGCAACTGCCATCGAACCAAACAACGGCGCACCCGCATCGCCCATACCCCCAGAATCCACCGACGCAAAGGTACCTGTCACTGAAACGCTGCGCATCGATATTGATCGACTCGACCGGCTGATGAATCTGACCGGTGAACTCGTCGTGACGAATGCTCGATTCGCCGAAATCACGTCCAAAATGAGTCCGGTGTTTCGTCGCACCTCAGTTATCAACAAGACGAAGGATCTAACTGAACGGTTGAGACACCGGCTGGTCAAGTTCGAGCGACAGTTGGGAGCGACAACGAAACTCGATGAGAGTTTCAAGTCTCTTTTTCACGGGTTGGAAGACGACCTTGACAGACTCGATGAGCAGTCCTCGTTGTGGGATGAGGGGCACCGTCATTTTCTGGAGATTACCGAAGCCGTCGATCAGTTAACGCGCGTTTCGAAGAACTTGCAGCGCGGCGTACTGAATACTCGGATGGTTCCCGTCGGCCCCTTGTTGAACCGATTCAAGCGAGTCATTCGTGATCTGTCTGTCGAGCGGGGAAAGAAGGTTCAACTGGTGGTCCATGGCGAGAACACAGAACTCGACCGCAGGATGATTGATTCACTGGGTGACCCGCTTCTTCATCTGGTCCGTAACTCGATCGACCACGGCGTCGAGCTCCCCGAAGAACGTCTCGCGAACGGAAAGCCCGCCATCAGCACGCTCTCCATTGAGGCGTCTCACCGCGGCAACAATGTCCTCATCACCGTGCGTGATGACGGGAAAGGAATCGACCCGGCACGGATTCGAGATCGCATCGTCAGCCGCGGGATTGCCACCGAGGGACAAGTCCGCGAAATGTCGGATCAACAAGTCGTGGACTACATCTGGCACCCGGGATTCAGCACGGCCGACCAGATTTCGGACATCTCGGGTCGCGGCGTAGGGATGGATATCGTGCAAAGCACCATCGCATCTCTCAGCGGGACGATCGAGATGAAATCGGTTGTCGGAGTCGGGACAACGTTCACCATTCGGCTACCTCTGACACTGGCCATTATTCGCAGCCTGCTCGTCCGACATGGCGATGGTCACTTTTCCATCCCCATCGATGACGTGAGGGAAATCGTCTCGGTCGCACCGGAAAACATCCATGCTGTTCACCGCCATCTGACAATCGATGTCCGTGGCGAATTAATCTCGCTGGCGAGTATGGAGAGCATTTTTGACTGGGGGCATAAGGTCGCATCACCTCCGGCCGAACGGAGCCCACACAACCGCAATATCAACGTCGTTTTACTCAATGGGCGAGGAAAGACACTGGGACTGTGCGTTGAGGCTCTCGTGGGGCGCGCAGACATCGTGATTAAATCTCTTTCTGAGAACTTCATTGCCATTCGCGGACTGTCGGGTGCGAGTATCATGGGCGACGGATCAGTCTGTCTGATGCTCGATTGTGCGGCCTTGATTGAACTTGCCTCGGAAAGATCCGCCACGCGCACCGGAGCGCGTCCCCTGACCACGCTTCACTAGAAGGAACCTAAATTGAGCCCTGCTGCGCGACTAACCTCCGGGCAACTTCAACGACTCACCGCAGCATTTCATGCGGGAGCCGCAACGGCATCAAAGGCCATCGAGGGCTGGCTAATGGTCCCTGCGGTGATCTCGATCGATTCTGCGGATGAATGTCCCCTGGATCTGGCCACAACGGTTCTTAGCGAGACAGGCGATATCGTCGGGATGTGCGTGATGCAGATGGAGGGGACCCTCTCGGGTCGGATGGTACTGGCTTTTGACGACCTGAGCGGACTCTCGCTGAGCGATCTGCTGCTGGGGAAAGAGCCAGGAACGGCAGTGGAATGGGGTGAAATCGAGGTTTCGTCTGCATTGGAGTCAATGAACATTCTGGGCAGCTCATACCTCAACGGCATGGCAGCCAACTTGACCCAAGAGGCATCCTCGCCGGTGACCCTGGTACCGTCACCACCCCAGTTCTATCGTGACTTTGCTGAAAGCCTGCTGCAAACCGTGTTTATGGAACAAGCCGTAGACGGAAGTCACGTCTTGTTTGCGCGAGCCCGATTTGAACTGCGCGGACAACCGCTGAACTGGACGTTCCTGCTGATCCCCGACCCGCCCTCACTGCAAAACCTGTCGCAACTTCTATCCAGCCGGGACAATGCAGGCGGTGCCCAATCATGACGGAACACGATCGGTCCCCATCGCAGTCCAAATCCAGAAAGCTTCCTGAACGGAAAGTTGGCATGGGTGAGATAGAGGTAGCGCGCGGAGCATTTGTGCTGCGAACTCTTCTAGGTTCCTGCGTCGGTCTGGTCATTTACGACTTGAAGAATCAGGTCGGGGGACTGGCTCATATCGTCCTGCCGTCGTCAACCAGGCAGTCTGGGCCACCGGGAAAGTACGCTGATCAGGCGCTGGAGGAATTGTTGAAACAGATCCGCGAATTGGGTGGCCGCGAACGTCAACTTTCGGCTAAATTCGCGGGAGGTGCCAACATGTTTGCTACCACAGGGCCGACATCGATTGGAGAGCAGAATATCAACGCTGTTGAACATCTGCTGAAGACCGCGGGCATTCCGGTGCTGGGTCGGCATTGCGGTGGGAAGGCAGGTCGGCGGCTGGCGTTTGAAGTGGACACAGGTCGTGTGACCGTCGATGTCGTCGGGGCTTCGACAACTGAACTGTGAAATGGTCGCTACATCACTATTTGTCCCATTTGAGACCATCACAACGTGAATACATCTGAAGAGAGGCGGTTCCCGGCAATGTATCAACTCGACCTGGCCCGGAAATCCCCGGAGTCTGACCAATGAACCGGCTCTTGATTGTCGACGATGCCCTGATTATGCGGATGAAAATCCGTGAGATCGCCCAGTCTGCGGGGTGGGAAGTCGTCGGAGAAGCAACAAACGGTGAAGAAGCCGTGAGGCTATTCACGCAACATCGTCCAGACCTGGTGACTCTGGACATGGTGATGCCAGGGATGGATGGTCTGTCCGCATTGAAGGCCATCCGAAGTTTGCACCCCGATGCCAACATCGTCATGGTCAGCGCCGTCAATCAGAAGGATAAACTGCGCGAATGCATCGAGAGTGGAGCAATCGACTTCGTCGTCAAACCATTCCAGCCCGACAACTTCAAAGCATTTTTCGAGCAGTACCGGCAGAGCAACTGACATATGGCCAAACTCACCATCGTCGCTGTTGATGATTCAGCACTGTTTCGAGTGCTTCTGTCGAATGCCGTCCGTTCCATTCCTGATTGTGAAATCATCGGCACTGCGTCAGACGGGCAATCGGCCGTTCAGAAAATCGTTGAACTTCAGCCCGACCTGGTCACGCTCGACATGGAAATGCCCGAACTGGACGGAATGGGAGTCCTCCAGGAATTGAAGCTGCGAAAGGTGACATCCAAAGTCGTCATCGTCAGCCGACTGACAACAGCAGGCGCACGAATCACGACCGACGCCCTGTTGCAGGGTGCATTCGACTTTATCCTGAAGCCATCCGGTAAGGATCCGGCAGCGAATAAAGCCGAGCTTACGGACGCCCTCGCACAGAAAATCTCCGCGATTCGTGAGAACGCTCTGAGCCGTCGTGACACGACTCCCCTTGTTCCATTCGACCAACGCAAATTGAAACCCGCCGACGGTTCGAGCTTTGATGCTGTCGTCATCGGTTGTTCAACCGGCGGTCCTGATGCACTGGGAAGGATTGTCCCGTTTCTCGAACCTGATTTCCCGGTTCCCGTCATTATTGTCCAGCATATGCCCGAAGGATTCACTGCATCGTTAGCCAAACGACTGAATGAGGCCAGCGAAATTCCGGTGGTCGAAGCGGCCGATGGGACGGTGCTGCAGAAGGGGATGGCGATCGTGGCACGGGGGGGACACCACGTCCGTCTTGAAAAGAAGCCTTTCCGACCGGTCGTCGTGCGACTGACGGACGATCCTCATGAGCACAGTTGCCGCCCCGCCGTGGACTATACCCTTCGTTCCGCAATCGAGGCGTTTGACGGGCGTATCGTGTCCGTTATTCTGACTGGCATGGGTCGCGACGGAACAGACGGGTGCCGTTTGGTGCGAGAGCGGGGGGGCGAAGTCCTCGCCCAGGATTCGGAATCATGCGTCGTATTCGGAATGCCCAAATCCGTCATCCAGGC
>NZ_DASWWZ010000654.1:0-6121 GCF_036405755.1 Schlesneria sp. | reverse complement strand
ACAATTGTTTACGACAGTTTTTTGCGTGACCAGCAGCTCAAAATTCTCTGAACTTGCGATACTTGGCCCCTTTTCTGATACCATTCCCTGAATGGTTGAGTTGTCATTCCCTTTGCGACTTCTCCCTGGAGGAGATCTGATAATGAGTCGATTTCGGTTATTGAAGTGTTCCACGGTACTGGCACTGGCGGCAGCGATTTTCATGCTGTCCGATTTGGCGATGTCCTGTCCGTTCTGCGCGGCGCCCTCTCTGACCTTGTCTGAGCAAGTTGCTCAGGCCGACGCTGTGGTGCTGGCCAAATGGACTGGGGGCCGACCTGCCAATCTATCCGACGCGGGAACCACGGAACTTGAGGTCATTGAAGTCGTCCACCAGGCCGAAGGGGGAAAACTGGCTCCAGGTTCGCCAATCTCTCTGATTCGTTACCGAACGGCGAAGCCCGGTGATCAGTTCATGCTGTTCGGCACAAAAGTCGACTCGGCCATCGAGTGGGGCAGCCCGCTCGAGGTCTCCAAGGTCGCCTACGAGTACATGCGGAATTCTCCCAAGCCGACAGTGGCTGCTGGCGAGCGATTGAAGTATTTCCTCAAGTACCTCGAGTCCGAAGACAAGATGATTGGTGATGATGCGTTCGGCGAATTTGCGAATGCCGCCTATGCTGACGTTGCCAAACTTTCGGATGAATTCCCCCGCGAAAAGCTGCGAAAATGGCTGACCTCGAAAGATGTTTCGCCAGGTCGATTAGGGCTGTATGGCATGATGCTGGGGCTTTGTGGTAATGACGAAGATGTCAAGCTGATGCAATCCCGGATCCTCGAACCGACGGATGACTTCCGGCTCGGGATCGACGGGATCATGGGGGGCTACCTCTTGCTCACGGGGGAAAAAGGGCTGGATCTGATCGAAAAAGAAAAGCTCATTAATATGAGTGCCCCGTTCAGTGAAACCTATGCGGCGATCCAGGCGATCCGCTTCATGTGGCAGTACGGCGATGGGAAAATCTCCATTGAACGATTGCGGCAAGCGACACGCCTCCTGCTCGATCGACCCGAACTGGCGGATCTCGTCATCGCTGACCTGTCCCGCATGAAGGATTGGTCCGTGCAGGACAAACTGATGGTCATCTACGACGACGAGACGAGCTTCCCCTCGGTCAAACGGGCAATTGTCCGCTATATGTTGTCGAGCACCAAAGACCTGGGCGAAGCGAAAACGGAAACACCCGATTCGAATGCTGGCGCCTCGGAACCTTCCAGCGAAAAGACCACAGTCGCTGAACTGCCCGCACACGTCATCAAAGGGCAGAAGTGTCTGGAAGAGCTGGAAAAGAAGGACCCCAAAACTGTCAATGAGGCCAAGCGGTTCTTCCTGCTCAAGTAGCGACGGCTTCTTCTGCAGCGACAAACCACGCTTCGGGGAACCGGGTATGACGATTGAATGGATGTGACAGTCGTTCGGAATTCGGCGTTACAGGCCCCGTAGTGCTGCTGAACTGGCTCCATGACGAGCCTTCTCGAGTGAGAGTTAAAATGCCACGGACTCGGCAGTTCGTACTCATGGTAGTTGCGACCACCATTACGGCAACGGCCGTATTGATGGCTCACGCCTGCCCTTATTGTCCGCCGACGGATTCCACGCTGAGCGAAAAGCTGGCGGAGTCCGATTCGGCTTGTGTGGTGAAGTTCCTCAACTCCGAAAATGGTGAGGAACTTTCCATGCAGAAAACCACTTTCGAAGTCCTGAAAGCGATCCGCGATTCGCAAAAGACGAAGCTCGCGCCGAAGATCGTGACACCTTTCGGACTGACTGCCAAAGAGGGAGACCTCTTCCTGTTGATGGGGCAGCTTAAAGACGACCAGATGGAATGGTCGCTGCCGATCGAGATGGACGAACTGGGCAGCGAATATGATTACATTCGTAAAGCCCCTTCGCATGAACAACCGCAGGTCGAGCGGTTGGAATACTTTCTCAAATTTCTGGATCACGAGAATAATGTGATCTCGAATGATGCGTTCTCGGAATTTGCTCAGGCAAAGTACGAAGACGTCGAATTGCTCGCACCGAAGATTTCGCGTTCCCAAGTCAGAAAATGGCTTGAAGATCCCAATCCCCAGCTCATTGTGCGACGAGCTTTCTATGGGATGTTGCTCGGCCTGTGCGGAAATGACGAAGACGCCGACTATCTGCATCAGCGCATCATGGCACCCATCGATCCTACGCAGAATCGGATCGGGATCGAGGGAATGATGGGGGGATACCTGCTGCTGCGAGGTGAGCCGGGACTGCGGGAATTGATCGAACGCAAGCTCGGCTCTCTCGAGGACGAGTTGTCCCCGGATGACCCTCGTATTGCTGATCTGGATGCATTGCGGACGACGCTCATCTTCTTGTGGGACTACCGCCGTCGTCAGTTTGGTGAAGAGACGCTGAAAGCGGCGATGCGGCGTTTTCTGGACCGCCCTGAATTTGCTGACATGGTCGTCGTTGATCTGGCACGCTGGAAGGATTGGGTTCCCCTGGAACGGCTGAAGAACGACTATGGCAACTATCCGTGGGATACCCGTTCCGCAAAGGAAAAGATCGTTGCTTATGCTCTGATGTGCCGGAAAGATGTCCCCGCGGAAAAAGTGGATCAACTGCCAGCACATGCGGTCAAAGCACAATCGTTTATCGATAGTCTCGACCCCGAATTCGTTCAATCGGTGAAGCGAGGGTTGGGAGGTTTCGCACCCCCCGCCAAGCCGTCCAAAACCAAATCGACTGCTACCCCGACCAATTAATATGAAAGCAGGGTGCCCTTTCACGGGCTGATCCTGCTGGCGAGAAGAATCATGTTCGACCTGGCCGCGATTCAGTCTGCCGTTCGTGAAAGCCAACTCGATGGGTGGCTGCTGTATGACTTTCGTGGCAGCAATATTCTTGCCCGCCGCATTCTTCAGTTCGAGGACGGGCCTGTTGGCTCTCGACGCTGGATGTACTTCATCCCGGCTCAGGGCGAGCCTGTAAAACTCGTTCATCGCATCGAGACCGGTGCGCTGGATCACCTGCCGGGCGAAAAGCAGATTTATCTGAAGTGGCAGGAATTCGAAGCGGGGGTTACCAGCCTGATTGCAGGACGATCCCGGGTTGCGATGGAATATTCTCCGCGTAACGGGAATCCCTACATCTCGCGCGTGGATGCAGGCACGGTCGAACTCGTGACGTCCAACGGCTGCGAGGTCGTCCCTTCGGGAGACCTGATTCAGCTCTTCGAAGCCGTCTGGGATGATGACCAGTGGGCCATGCATCTGGAGGCGGGACAGCACACGGATTCTGCGTTTGCAAAGGCCTGGAAATTCATCGCTGGCGAAGTTCGCACTCGTGGTGAGACAACCGAGGGAGCGGTCCGGGACGTGATCATGGATCACTTTTCCCAGCACGGCCTGACGACCTATCATCCGCCGATTGTGGGAGTCAACGCTCACAGCGGTGACCCTCACTACGAGACCGGTTCGGCACCGATCCGGGAAGGGGATTTCGTTCTGGTTGACCTCTGGGCGAAGCTCGACCGTCCGCGTGCGGTTTACAGCGACCTGACCCGTGTCGGTTTTGTCGGGACGTCGGTTCCTGTGCAATATGAGTCCATCTTCAAAATCGTCGCTGCGGCGCGGGATGCCGCGATTCAGCTCGTGCGGGACCGTTTTGCCGCGGGTCAGAAGTTGCAGGGTTATGAAGTCGACGACGCCGCGCGAGGCGTGATTGAGCTGGCGGGATATGGCCCGTACTTCGTTCATCGAACCGGACATAGCATCGGTCAGGAGACACATGGCAACGGGGCCAATATCGACAATCTTGAGACGCATGAGACTCGCCTGATCCTTCCTGGATGCTGCTTCTCCATTGAACCGGGCATTTATCTGCCCGAGTTCGGTATTCGGAGCGAAGTCGATGTGTATGTCGACCGTCAACGGCAGGTCCACGTCACCGCAGGCGAACTGCAAACGTCGGTGATCCCCATTCTGAGCTATGAATGAGGTGTCCTGCCGAGCGACGGCTGTAAACTCGTCATTACTTGTGAGCTTCCATCCTGCCTGCTTGAGTTTCCAGCAATTCCAGAGCTGCGGGCAGCGTCATGTCTGGGGATTCGTCAAAGAGCGTGATGCTTCGATAGGGCGAGCGTTCCAGTCTGACCCCCTTTCGCCGACAGGTCATGGCACGAATGAATCGTCGTTCAATGAAAAAGGCTCCTGGGGAATCCATCAGTCGCTGTGAGAGAGACCCCGTCAGGAAGCGAGCTTCGCCCTGGGTCGGTTCGGCCAGTTGAGCATTCGCCGGACGACGAAGCCAATCCAGAAAGCGGTTATTTGATTGCTCACCGCGGAAAGGCCACCAACCGGGGACGCGGTGGGATGTCACCCCTTCCCACGCCCCATTCAGGCGCCGATGCAATCGGGGCAGGAACATCATACCTTCGCTGGTCCCCACAAGATCACCATAGTTCGGCAGACGGGGACGTTCGACACGGACCGGTCCCACCAACATGAGTGGCGTACCGATGATCCTGTCGAGTAAGTCCGGCTCCAGATCGGGCTGGTCGAGAGTTATGGTTGTGCCACAGTCGGGGCACAACTCGGCGTGGGGTTCTACCCACGAGAGGCATCGCTGGCAAAAAACGATCAAGTTCTGCATGAAAACTGCCGCCGCCAATAGAGGAATGCCTGCAATTATGCTGATTTCGGCGCGAATTATGAAGCCTGTCCTGATCCTTGGGCAGTCGCCCGAGCCCTGTTCGAATGGAACCATCCCCTCCGCGCGGGTTTGAGAAACGGTTCTCCTTTGGTAGTACGTTCATCGCTGTGACTGAGTGATGACGATGGGCTTGGGTGGGATCCAGTCGCAGACTTGACCCCTGAGCTTGCTTAATCGATCCTGCACCTCATGACGCCGCCACAAACAATAATCGTTGTTCATCCCCGAGAACGCCGCTCGAAATGCACTGTTCATCCCCTCCGCGCGGGGGGACAGTTTCAGTTCTACAAGCATCCCCGTACTCCACCTGCACTGCCCGGTTACATTCGACTGGGGTTAGGGGGGCCTCTCCTGAGCGATGCCGACCGGGATTGCGGCTTACTGGTTCTGGACGGGACTTGGCGCTGGGTGGAACCCATGGAGCGGCTCGCAGCCACCGTTCCGGTACGAACGCTTCCTCCTCTGGTTACGGCTTACCCGAGATCGTCAAAGGTTCTCGATAATCCCGAAGGGGGACTCGCCACGATTGAGGCGATCTACGCTGCTTATCGGCTACTCAGTCGTGATACGACGGGATTGTTCGACCACTACCGCTGGGGAGCCGAATTCATTGAAAAGAACAGCCAGTTCTGGCCCCCTGTTCCGTCGTGTTTCCAGGGCTCTGTCGACGTCCCGAGTGTCGTGCATCAGGAGTCGCCTCTCCCCTAGTGGGAGGGAGGTTTTCAACGGGTCTGACCCGCACGCTGGTAGGGCAGTCGTTCCGACCATCGCCGGGCAGGCAAACGAGCAGTGTCTGACCGAAGTAAGACACTGCTCGCATGGGTGAGCTGGTCTTCTCAGCGTGAGAAGGGACCGAAATGCCTCACGAGGCGATTTCGTTGTGCACTGTTTCGAGCAGCTTCTTCGTCAGCTTGATCCCTTCGACTTCGCTGTGCTTTGAGCCTTCGTATTCAATCCCGATCCAGCCGCGATATCCGTAGGACAGTACGATCGGAATCATACGGCGGTAGTCGGTCTTCGTTTCGTTGCCCGCTTCATCGAACTCATGGGACTTGGCACTGACCCCTTTGGCGAACGGCATCAGTTCTTCCGTTCCCTTGTAGCGGTCGTAGTTGACGTTGTTGGCAACCCGGAAGTTGCCAAAGTCGGGCAACGTACCGCAGTTCGGGTTGTTGACCGTGTGAATCGTCGATGACAACCAGGTGCCGTTTGACGAAAGTCCACCATGGTTTTCAACGATCACCCCGATCTGGTGCGTAGCGCCGAACTCGCTCAGGCGTCGCAGTCCGTCGGCGGCGAGCTTCATCTGCTCCCAGTAACTTCCGCTCGACTGAGCGTTGACGCGCAAGGAATGGCAACCCAGGAACTTGGCGGCTTCGACCCACTTCTTGT
>NZ_DASWWZ010000653.1:0-4940 GCF_036405755.1 Schlesneria sp. | reverse complement strand
CGTGTGGTCGCGAGAAAGTGCCGCCGTATTGGTGCCGTCTCCTGTACGGACAAGGGGGCGGATCCCCGCAAAGACGCTCAGAATGTCGCTCCTTCTGGGGGGCTTGCTCAGATAGCGACCCGCGGTCTCAAGGATGAAGTCAATTTCCTCTTCGGTGGCCACGGGTTCGATCGGAATGTCATTCAGCGGAACGTCCGTAGTTCCGACGAGCGTATGCTGGTGCCAGGGAATGGCGAACATCACGCGACCGTCAGGAGTATGGGGAACCATGATGGCCGAGTTACCGGGCAGGAACGAACGGTCAAAAACGAGGTGAATTCCCTGGCTGGGTGCGATCAAGGTCGACGCCGCGGGGTCTGCCATTTTTCTGACTGCGTCGCAGTAAGCTCCGGTGGCATTGATGACGACGCGGGCAGCGATTTCGAGCTGATGATCTGTCTCGCGGTCCCGTGCCACGACACCGCTGATAAAACCGTCGACATCACGTCGCAGTTTGGTGACTTCCATATAATTCAGCAGCACCGCTCCTCGTTCGCTGGCGGTGGTCGCCAGATTGATCAGCAGCCGCGCGTCATCGAATTGTCCGTCATAGTAAACGACGCCTCCCTGCAGGCCCTCGGTCTTGATGGTGGGGAGCCGCTTCAGGATTTCGTCTCGCGACAGACGACTGGTGGGGCCGAAGCGGTACCGCCCCGACAGGAGGTTGTAGACCTTGAGCCCGAAGCCATAAAAGGGGGATTCCCACCAGGTGTAGCTCGGAACGATGAAGGCCAGATCATGGACCAGATGTGGGGCGTTCTGGCGGAGGAGTCCCCGTTCTTTCAACGCTTCCATCACCAGCGAGATATTCCCCTGTTCCAGATAACGGACACCGCCATGCACGAGCTTCGTGCTGCGACTGGAGGTCCCTTTCCCGAAATCATGCTGTTCAAGCAACAAGACTTCATAGCCGCGTGACGCTGCGTCGACCGCGATCCCGATACCTGTCGCGCCGCCACCGATGATGAGCATGTCCCAGGGGGTGCGACGACTCTCCAGACGTTCTCGCATCTGTTCCCGTTTCATCGTCATTCATCTCCTTCCCAGTTTTTGCAGCGACTGACGGCCTTTTTCCAGCGTTCCCGTGCCCGGGTCACAACGGCCTGGTCCATTCGAGGTTCAAATCGTCGATCGATCTGTTCTAAAGTGGCCAGTTGAGACACGTCGGTCCAGACGCCTGCTGCCAGACCTGCCAGGAACGCCGCCCCGCGCGCCGTGGTCTCGGTAACCGCTGGACGAACCAGAGGGACTTGCAGCAAGTCCGATTGGAATTGGAGCAGCAGGTCATCCCGGGTTGCCCCTCCATCCACTTTCATTTCCGGCAGCGTGACCCCCGAGTCACTTTGCATCGCAGCGGCGAGATCCGCGACTTGATGCGCAATCGACTCGACCGCAGCACGGGCGATATGTGCGACGGTGGTTCCTTGTGTCAGACCGATGATCATTCCTCGTGCATTTGCATCCCAGTAGGGGGCTCCCAGGCCGGCAAATGCAGGCACAAAGCAGACGCCGCCGCTGTCCGGAACCGATCCGGCAAGGTCGCGGATCTCCTCAGATGAGACAATCGCCCGTAATCCATCTCGCAACCATTGCACGACCGCCCCGCCAATGAAGACACTTCCTTCGAGTGCATAAGCGACCTGGCCGGCAGGTGCCGCAGCGATGGTCGTGATCAACCGGCTATGTGACGCGACCGGGGTGTCTCCGGTGTGCTGCAGCATGAAACAACCGGTCCCGTAGGTTGTCTTGGTTTCGCCTCGGTGGACGCACAGTTGTCCGAAGAGTGCCGCCTGCTGATCACCCGCGATACCCGCAATGGGAATTGGAGCTCCGAATTGCTCTGCGGCGACTTCGGCGAGCTGACCACTGGATTCACAAACGTCCGGAAGCATTGCCCGGGGGATTCCGAAGAGACTGAGCAGTTCGGCATCCCACTGCCGGGTGTGGATGTTGAAAAGCTGCGTCCGGGAGGCATTCGTGACATCTGTCAGATGGCTTTTCCCTTTCGTCAGATTCCAGATGAGCCATGAATCGACAGTCCCGAAGGCCAGTTTTCCTGCTGCTGCCTGCTCACGCGCACCAGGGACGTTATCCAGAATCCAGGCAATTTTCGTTGCGGAAAAATAAGCGTCCAGAACCAGCCCGGTTCGTTCTGTGACGAGTCCCTCAACCCCGTCGCGGCGGAGCCGATCACACATCGGTGCGGTACGTCGATCCTGCCAGACGATTGCCGGACAGATCGGCTGACCGGTTTTACGATCCCAGACAATGGTGGTCTCGCGCTGGTTCGTAATCCCAACCGCTGCAAGGTCGCGGGCATGGATTCCCTGTTGTTCGATCGCCTGTCGCGCCACGGACAGTTGCGTTTCCCAGATGTCGTGGGCGTTGTGTTCGACCCAGCCGGGCTGGGGGTAATGCTGCCGGAATTCGCGTTGTGCGATCTGGCAGACAGAACCCGTTTCATCAAAGATGAGTGCCCGACAACTGGTCGTTCCGGCGTCGAGTGCGAGTACGTAGGGCATGAATGCAATACTCACGAAATGCGGCGTGAAGGGAAGGGTTCTGCCGACCTGAGAATTTGATTTCGATTGCGGTGATTGGTACGCCTCTCATTGTACCCGCGCCGGTGCAATCCATCACGCGAATCCGCCGCTTCGCCGCTGGAGACCATCAGACATTTTTGAATGGAAGTGCCTCCTCGTAAGGGGCCTTGGCTTCCCTGTGGTCAAGGGGCCGAGCGGAGAGATAACTGTCATTGAGGAGGACGTGACGAGCTGCGGCCAAACGACTGGGGTCGTCTCGGGGCGGGCTGTGGCAGGCGAAATATATTGTCCGGGATCGCGATCTACTCGCCCCGCAATCGCAATCCCGTCGCTTCGATCTGGATGGTCCAGCCGGCCGAATCGGTAATCGTCTGCAGCACTCCCCCGACCGTCGTGTTTTCGAGCTCGAAGGTCATCGTCTTGCTCAACCGATCACGGCCCAGATCATCGTCGTCATAGAGAATGGGGGCTCCCAGGTGTTCCTGGAGGGCTTCCAACAGGTCCCGACGACTGACTGGCTTCGATTGTTTGTAGAGCAGCAGCCGTTGAGTCAGCTTTCCCTCGACATCCACCTTCGGCGGCGGGGGTGGAAACGTCGAGCCCTCGTCCTCCGGGATGATGTCGGTTGGAGCCTGAGCCAGGTGAGGAGGCAGGGGAGCGTCGCGATTGAATGGTTCGAGCGCATTGGCAACTACGTCGGGATTTGCGACCGGTGATGGCGCGACGGCAACCGGCAATGCGGGATCTGATGCGCCGACGGGTGCTGGCGAGGGTTGCTGGTCGGTATCGATGTTCTCTGGCAACGTCTCTGTGGGCATTCCGGTGACGTCGATGGGGGAAGGGGGCGGTGCAGGGACCAGGCGGTGCTTGGGACGCAGGGCCAGGACAGCGACGAACACCGAAATCGCAATTGCCAAGAGCCACGCCGCAGTGAGAGGAGAACTGATCAGGCGCTGAAACGTCGTCGAGGTCGGCGCTTTTGCAACGTAAATTTTGTCCTGCGGGGACTTCCTGCTGCGGCGAGCATGTTCGTGACTGGCAAGCTCGTCAGGGGTGAGTCGGCGAATCCCGTATTGTCCGTCGCCGCTCGTTTCAGTGATGCGCAGTGCCGTCTTGCACTCCGGACAATTGACCCGCCTGCCGATAAACGAACGATCGCGAATCCGCAGAGTCGTACCGCATTCAGGACAGGAAGAACGACCGGACATTACGAGAACCAATTTTCAGAAGAAGGGGAGAAGGAACTTGAGCGACCGAATCCTTCACGTTGTCTCAAAGAAGTGATGTTATTACGGAACAGCATGGCAGGACTGCACATGAACAGACCTGCCGTTCGTCTTCTCAATTTATTTCGTCAGCTCAAATGGTTTCAACCCGCTCGCGCTGGCTGCGGCCAGTGTGGTGACCAGGAGATTCTTCCTGGCTTCATCAACGATGATGACTAACGTCTTTTCGGGTTTGGGGTCAATCCCCTTCGAGTCTGCGAAGATCTTCAAGACGACGTCCTTTACGGGAGCTCCATCCATCTTGAAGGTTTGTGCAATATTCTTGGTAAAGCCCCCCAGTTTGAGTGCGTCGCCATCGATTTCAATAGGTGTCTTAATTTCCCCGGCGATGAAGTCGAATGCTTCATTCAGTGGCATACGACGGAAATCGACATCGATCCGCATCTGCAGCCGATCGGCGACCAGTTCCGGGATTTTGGATTGCTTCGGGTCGGCAGGTACGGGGCGCGACTTCGTGAAGTCTGTTCTGGTGGACTCTTCCCAGGACAGCATGGCTCCCAGCACCAGATTGGGACCGGCGACATCGGGCAGGCTGGTGACCAGTTGAACGTGCTCTGGTCCGTGGTGGAACTCGGTTGCCATCGAGAATACTTCCATCATCGCCGGAACGCGTCCAATGACCATCCGTTTGCCTTTTTCCTGGGGGTTCATCTGCTGGAAATAGGGGAGCAGGTGTTCGGCAAGTCCGGCCAGTTTCTCCTGAAGCTCGTTCTCTAGCTTAAGGATCGCCTTCTTGCCGGTCACACCTTTTCCGTGCAGCAGGATTTCCGAGAAGAATTCGTCGGGCGACAGGTGGATGCTCCAGGCGACGGTTTCGACTTCATCCCCCAGCCATTCGACGGAGTTCTGAATCAAAGGCACGACGTTCTGCGGAAACCAGGTCTCCTGCAGTGTCAGTGTCTGCGGATTGAAGATTGCGGTCAGGTGCCGATCGCGATCGGTGAAGGGAAGCAGCGGGTCGATTGCTTCGGCGGGGTGCCGCTGCGTCACGGCATCGACCATCTCTTGTGCCTGGCTTTTCGGGCAGACAACCAGCGTCCGCTGATCGACGATCATGTAGGCGCGCTGTTCC
>NZ_DASWWZ010000652.1:0-10924 GCF_036405755.1 Schlesneria sp. | reverse complement strand
TCTCGGGGTACTGTCTGGCGACCGCCTTCGGACGTGCTCAGACACACGGTCACTCGTTTAGCAACTTTCTGTATCAGCGTGCCCGACGCATTTATCCCACATTCTGGCTTTCGATTGCGGTGATCATTGCGGCCCACTTCGGGACAGAGTTTCTCAAAGCGCTGGTAACGGGGGAATGGGGGGCGGTCAATACGGCCCGGTTCCGCCATTACAATTGGTTCGACTGGGTCAAAATCGCGTCGTTGACACAGATCTTCGATCAGCGTTTCGGCCTGTTTTTCGGGCGGTTCGGCAGCGTGAACGGGGCCTACTGGACTCTCGGGATTGAGTTTCAGTTCTATCTCATCGTCGCCTTGGGGCTGCTGCGGCCTCGCTGGTCGTTGTTTCTCGCCGCTGCTCTGACCGCCGTGTCGCTCGCCACGTTCTATCATCCTGTGTGGAAATTCCATGTGATGAACACGGGATCGTGTATCCCGTTCTGGTCCTGGTTCGCTCTGGGGGTTGCCGTTCATGCGCTGCTGAAGAATGGGTTGACCCCGGCAAGCCTCTTCCGACATCGCGAGCGATGGATCTCGGGAGCCCTCGTTGCCGGACTGGGAATCGCGTTTCTGGCGGTCACCGCGGCGGGATATGAGGTGGAACGACTTGTGTTTGCCGTCGGATTCGCGGTGGCGCTGTGGGCGGGGAAATCGCTGGATCTCCCGGAACCCGCGCCTCGCGCCGCCGGAGGATCGCTCGCCAGCTACGCTTATCAGGGACTTTGTGTACTGGGAGCCATGTCGTATTCGGTTTACCTGCTGCACAATCAGGCGTCGGAAAGCTGGCGCAGCCTTCTCAGGCTTGGCGGGATTCGAGGTTCGATTATGGCGGACCTGTTGTGTGTCGGTTTAACGGTGCTCTGCTGTTATCCGTTCTACCTGTACTGTGAAGCACCATTTCTGCGAAGCCGTCGGCGTCCTGTGAACGCTGAAGTTCCTGCCGAGGTACTCAGCCTGCCAACCGGGGACGAGGCGACTGCTGCGATCCGCAAAGCGGCGTGACGAGCGGCAACGACCGCTGGGGCCGGACGTCTACCGCCGCAGCCGCCGCAGGGTTACACTTTTGCCGCAATGGCGAATTTGCTGCGGCGGAGACCTCTTGTGCTTCGCACACAGGTAGCCCGGCGGACCGGGCAACCTGTGCTACCCGCTGCCAATGGGGGAGGAGGCGACTGCTGCGATCCGCAAAGCGGCGTGACGAGCGGCGTCATTTCAGGGGGCCGGGCGTCTGCGTGCAGCAAGTTGCCGTTTTGCCGCAATGACAAATTTGCTGCGGTGGGGACCTCTTGTGCTTCGCACACAGGTAGCCCGGGCGGACCGGGCAACCTGGGCTACCCGCTGCCAACGCGGGACGAGGTGCCTGTTGCGACGCGCAAAGCGGCGTGAGGAGCGGCGTCATTGCAGGGGACCGGGCGTCTGCGTGCAGCAAGTTGCCGTTTTGCCGCAATGACGAATTTGCTTCGGTGGGGACCTCTTGTGCTTCGCACACAGGTAGCCGGGAAGACCGGGCAACCTGTGCGACCCATGGGGCGTGCTGAACGGATTTTTCGTTTCACGACGGATAAACCCGGTGGGAGTGCCTCTCTCTTACGGGGCCGCATAAATAACTTGCGTAAGCCCTGAACGACCACAATACTGGCGTTTATGGACTCCCCCATCGCGCCGATATCTCAATCGACCCTGCCTGCCGGAAAATCCGTTGATGAGATTCAATCGTGGATCGTCAATCGGTTAGCGAAAGAGCTGCGCGTGGACTCGGGGCAACTCTCCGTGGATCGGTCGATATTGTCGCTGGGCGTCGATTCGATCCAGGTGGTGTCGGTGGTCTCGGAACTGGAGGACTGGGGCGGATTCCGGTTTCCCAGAAACCCATTGGAAGATGACATCACGATTCAGGAACTGGCACAGCAGGTGGTGGAATTGACGGGGAAGTAGCCATCAACGTCACTCCCGTCAGCGATGAGCGACTCTTCGAGGCCAACAGCGGTCGAGTCGTACCATTTCTGGCTCTGCTACTCGAACTTAGCCTGATTCTGGCAGTGGTCTACTCCTTTGAGATTGAACGACTCAGGCATTTCTTTCCGGTGCTCTGCGTGATTGTCGCCGGGTTTGCCATTCATGCCTGGCTCCCTGTTCAGCGCAAGGGCACCACCGAAACGGCCGGCTCCGTTGACGGGACGCGGGGCGCTCCGGCAATCAATTCCCATTTCAGCGGGCCAGTTCGGGCGAAGAGCCAACGTATCGATCTGCGACTCACCTTCTTTGCGTTGCTTTGTGTCGGCTGTGTGCTGTTCCTGCTCGGTATCGTCAACGGCCTGTCGGTGCTGGGGATCGGCGGACTCTTGATCGGGATTTGCTACCTCCCCGTGACGCACCCCTGGCGGGTGGGACTCTTGATCGTCGCTGCGACGTTGCTAGTGGCGCTGCGAGTCGTCTATCCGTTTCCGTTCTGGCCTGTCCTCGGGTCGATGTTCATGTTTCGCCTGATCACGTTCGTCTACGAGTCTCACCGGCAACAGACGACACCTTCTGTGGCCTGGGCCTTGTCGTACTTCTTCATGCTGCCCAACACCTGTTTTCCGCTCTTTCCCATCGTCGATTTCAAGACCTTTGTGGCAACGCGCTACGACCAGGATGAATGGTTGATTTATCAACGCGGAGTCGAATGGATCGTCCGGGGACTTGTCCATTTACTGATCTACCGCTTCATGAAGGCTTATGTTGTTCCGGACCTGTCAGAACTTTATGAGTTCACCCGGATCTCCCTCTTTGCGGCAACGAATTATGCGTTGTACTTACAGGTTTCCGGGCATTTTCATCTCGTGACAGGCTTGCTGCACCTGTTCGGATTCAACCTTCCCCGGACACATCATGGCTATTTTCTGGCCTCCAGCTTCAGCGACATCTGGCGGAGGATCAACATTTACTGGAAGGACTTCATGGCGAAGTACGTGTTCTATCCTTCCTTTTATGCACTTCGACGACGCAGACTTTCCATCAGCTATGCCATGTTTGTGAGTGTGTTGCTGGTTTTCCTGAGCACCTGGGTGCTTCACTCGTGGCAGACATTCTGGCTGCTGGGACGATTTCCGCTGACCGTTAACGATGGTTGCCTCTGGCTGGGAACAGGGTTACTGGTCGCTGTGAACAGCTTGCTGGATTCGCGACGTCACCGTGTTGTCTACCAGTCTCCATTTCTGCGAGCGTTCGTGACGTCGGTGCAGACGGTGGGGATGTTCTGTCTTGTCAGCATCTTCTGGTCCTGCTGGACGAAGCCTGGGTTTCTGCAGTTGGTTGCGAGCGCCTTAGAGCGAGCCGACGCGGTGCCGGGGATTGCCCGGGTGCTGATGGTGCTGTTGATTGCGGTCGGATTGGGGACCGTCCTGCTGTGGTTTTTGGGGCAACGGGAGGAGGGGACGCAACTCGTCGGAGTCACGGAATCGGGCGGTCCGCTGCAGCGCGAAGTCACCGGTCCTGGTCGAGACGGAGTCGTTGTCGATCAGACGTTCCGCCGTTCCGTCAGTCTGCATCTGGCGTTTCTGAGTCTGATGATCGCATTCATCTCGCCCGGTTTTTCTGGTCTGCTGCCAGATGAATTTGTCCGAGCGATTAGTCAGTTCCGTCACGATCCCACATTGGAACTTGCGGCGGGAGAGAAGCTGCAAAGCTACTATGAAGACCTGAATACCGCAGCAATTCAGGCAGGACCGCTGCTCAGTTCGCTGTTCACGGTCGACGGCCCGCAGCAGCGACAGGGGGAAGGGTTCCTCAAGATTTCCCGGCAGGCCGATGTCTACCAGGGAGTCGAACTGATTCCGGGGATACGGACGGAGCTGGATGGTCAGCCATTCTCGGTGAACGAATTCGGGATGCGTGATCGGAATTCGTTGACGTTTCAGAAGCCCGAGGGGACTTGTCGAATCGCTGTCGTGGGTTCCAGTATTGTGATGGGTTATGGCGTTGCGGATGACACGGTTTTTTCCCATCAGTTTGAGAATCTGCTGAATCAGGCGCTTCCCCGTTCCGCACACCGGTTTGAAGTTCTCAACTTCGGCGTTGGAAAGCAGTGGGCGGTTCAACGGACGGTGCGCATCCAGCGGAAGGTGTTTGGATTCTCGCCTGACGCCGTCTTTTACTTTGCGCACCAGGACGAATTCAAAGAGTTAGCGACACCTCTGGCGCAACTTGTCTCGTATCGCAAGGAACTCCCCTCTGATCCTCTGAAAGAAGTCGCCACACAGGCGGGAGTGACATCACGTCAGCCGCCGGGTGAGGTGCTAAGTCGGCTGACTCGTTTCAACGAAGAGATCCTGCGTGCCTGCTATCTGACCATTGTAGACGAGTGCCGGAGATTCAAAGCGGTTCCTGTCTGGATCTATCTCCCCATTCCCGGTGCCGACGATCGCGAGATCCGCGAAAAACTGTTTCCGATCGCGACTGAGGCGGGATTTATCGTTTGTGATCTTTCTGGCTGGACGAAAGGAGAGACTGAACTGTTCCCCGGCACCGAGTACCACCCGAATGCGCATGGTCATACGCTCGTTGCTGAGGCGCTGCTGAACCAGGTTCGGTCGAACCCGAAAACGCTGCCTGAGGATTGTCATCGGGACGGAACGACCGTTCCTTGAGAAGACGCGTTTCCGCAATCATTGGTTTCCATGCTTGTGAATATCGGCCACTACCCGACGCGAGGGACCGATGATTGTCAGGAGGGTGTTTCCTGCTTCCGTGTTGTGTTCTGATAGCGACCGGGATGAGGTGTTAGTGGAAAAACGTACCCTCCGTCTTGACAAACATCAGGTTCGTTTTATGCTCGATTAAGGTTGCTGTCTCCCAATCGCGACCTGTCTTGCTCATCAAATATTAGCTGATCGCTTCTAGTTTCCGCGAAAGCCGCCGGGGCCTGAGTCTCCGCGCGGCGTATTGTCATTATTCAATTTTCAGGAAATGGAGAAACCAGATGAAGGCTTACGCACGTCGGCAACGCGGCTTCACGTTGATTGAGCTACTGGTGGTGATTGCCATTATCGCTGTATTGATCGCTCTTCTCCTTCCTGCAGTCCAGCAGGCACGTGAGGCGGCCCGAAGAACACAATGTAAGAATAATCTCAAACAGCTCGCACTGGCTCTGCACAACTATCACGACACGTTCCAGAATTTCCCCGAGGCGCAATACATTAATATCGGTCTGCCGAACTCTGCCTGGGCCTGGTCGGTGATGATTCTCCCTTACATGGATCAAGCGCCACTCTACACACAGCTCAATATCAGCACGCAAATGCTTGAGCAGGCTGCTAACGATCCTGCTCGGCAAGCCCTGCTTTCGTCGCCAAAAGCGGCGTTTGTCTGCCCCAGCGACCCGGTTGGTCCCATCAACGTCAATCGCCCGTTCCTGCAAAAATCGACCGGTGGACTTTGCAGCGGTATGATCCTCTCTCAGACCTTGAACTTTGGTAAGTCGAACTACCTGGCCTGCAACGGCAATCACGATAGTGATGGAATCTTCCGGAGCGGCGGAGGTGCCGTATCGATTGCCAAAATTACCGACGGCACCTCGAACACGATTATGCTCGGTGAGCGAAGCAGCGTGAAGTGGGCCAAACAGACGGCCCCTGCGGGGCCCTGGGCGGGCGTCTGGGCCGGGCAGGAACTTTCCTGTGACGGAATCACGAACGTCTGGGCTCTGGCCGGGAAAACCGAATTCCAGATGAACGCCGGGACGCATAGTGATGTCGTGGGCAGCACCTCGGCAACCGACCAGCCTCTGATTGCGTTCGGCAGTGCACATACGGGTGGTGCTCAATTTGCCATGGCCGATGGCTCTGTGCGATTCATCAGTGAAAATATTCAATGGAATGATCTTCCCAACAGCTATGACGATGTCGGCATCTATCACCTGCTGGGCTCGATCAGCGACGGACGGGTCATTGGCGAATTTTGATGTGCTTGTCCGGCCTATGGGCGAACGGAGCGCACAAGAACTGCCCCGCGCGACCTGCCTGGCCCCAGACGAGAGAGACCCCAGACGAGATAGGGGCAACGGCCATCCTCGTCCTGGGGTTTCGCGAATGAGGCGCTTTCCAGGGGCTCTGGCAGTCAGTCGAGCGAATGGAGCTGATCGGGTTTACCGGAATTCAACGGTCTGGAACTTCACTGGGGCAGGGTCTCGATCGACCAGGCCTGGCGTGTACGATTGCGGCAACTTGAGACGGCCGGACCTCGAGATTTCCGCACCCCCGTGGTTTTCGACCCGAGATTGTTTGGAGATAGTCTATGTCATTGCACCGCAACTCGTCCCCTGCCAGGACATCGCTCGTTGCTCTTTTCCTCGTTGTATCGTCTGGCTGCGGACTGATGTCGGGCCCCAGCGAATACGAAAAGTTCAAGCAACGAGAATCGACGTTTGAGGGGCTGATTTCCAATGCCGGAGGAAGCGCCAGGAAAGAAGGCAAGTCGATGTACGGCTTCCATATGGTGGGCTGGATGATCGATCTTTCCGGAGCCACGCTCAGCGAGAAATTGATCACCGAGATGATTGAAGTCGCTCAGAACGACCCGGTCTTTGATCTCAACCTCAGCAATACGTCGATTACCGACGAACAGCTTGCCGAGCTCGACGCCGGCAATGTTCTCCAGAAAACTGTGATCCTGAATTTGTCTCAAACCCCGATCACCGATGCCGGACTGGACAGTCTCTCGAACTTTTATTGTCTGATGTCACTGAACCTGAAGGGGTCAAAAGCCACACAAGAAGGGGCACGCCGGATGGGTGAGAAAAAAATTGCGAATCCGCAGACGCCGGCGCCGTTCAAAACACAACCGAAACTGGAAATCTGAGTTCCGCGCGGCAGATGTCGAGCACCCGTCCCCGATGCGGCTGTGGGATTTAAGTGTGGGACCAAGCGGTGGAACGGGACTGCCTTGATTTGGTCTCAGTAGGTCATCGATTCCTTTCCTGTCTGCGGCTACGATGGAATTGTCATGGTCGCTTTTGCAGTTCCCCGTTTGATGTAATTCCGGCAATTCGATGCGGCAGTACCGCTCGCCATGCTTTGGCAGGAGGGGCTCATGTTCCAGATCCTCGGCTCACTGAATCCCTTTGCAGCGCACTGCAATCGCAGGAAGGTTCTGGAAATCGGAGCGGCTTCCCTGGGACTCCCGCAACTCCTTTGTCTCGAAGCTCAGGGGGCCCCTCAGGCCATTTCCACCTCGGATGGATTCGGCAAGGCGAGAAATGTCTTGCTGATCTACCTGCAGGGGGCTGCTTCCCAGTTTGAGACCTGGGATCCCAAGCCAGAGGCACCCGAAGGAATTCGGGGGAAGTTCGGCGCCATTTCCACCGCCGTTGCCGGAACATCGATCTGTGACCAGCTTCCCAAACTGGCTTGCCTGACGGACCGGATGGCTCTGGTTCGGTCGATGACCCATCCCCACAATAATCACTCGAACCTCTATACGCTGACCGGGGCTCCGGCGATCGATTTTTCGAACGAGACGAATCCTTTCGACTCACGGCATCGTCCGTTCTTTGGCAGCGTGCTGGATTATCTGGCAGATCAGGGAGGGGCCGAAGATCCGACGGATGTGCCGCGCAATATGGCACTTCCCTGGCAGTTTAGCGCCTTTGCCCCCTTCTCGCGGCGCGCGGGGCCGTACGCATCCTTTCTGGGACACGGCTACAACCCGGTCTGGACGGAATTTCATGGCAAGGCAACCAGGACTGTCCCCCGAGTTTCCTTCTTCCACGGGCTGAAGGACGTCGACGTCGCCGACCCGTACTTGGGAATCACTCCTGAAAGCCGGCTCAAAGTCTCGAAGGAAGCGCAACTGCGTGATGGAATCACACTGGATCGATTGAACCGGCGACGAAGTCTGGTCAGACAGTTCGATGATCAAAAGGCGTACCTCAACGATCTTTCGGCAGGGAAGGGACATGATCGCTTCGCGGCCAAAGCCTATTCCATGATCACGTCGGCCCGTGTGCGTGACGCGCTGGATGTCGGACTGGAACCGGCATCGTTGCGGGAACGCTACGGCATGACGCTGTTCGGCCAGTCCGCGCTGACTGGCCGCAGGCTGCTGGAAGCGGGGTGCCGGATCGTTTCGGTCTTCTGGGACGAATTCGAAGTCGTGAACACTGCCTGGGATACACACTTCGACCACTTCACCCGGCTCGGTGATGAACTGCTGCCGAGCTTCGATGCGGCGATGAGTACCTTGCTGCTGGATCTGGAAGAACGGGGCCTGCTGGAGGAAACTCTGGTCATGTGTCTGACGGAGCACGGTCGAACTCCCAAGATTGACACTCACATCCGGGGTGGAGGACGCGACCATTGGTCGTCTGTCTACAGCGTGATGCTCGCAGGAGCAGGAATCAAACCGGGTTGTGTGGTCGGGGCCTCGGATGCGACGGGCGCGTTTGTGAAGGAGCGGCCCGTGTCGCCCGAAGATATTCTCTCAACCATGTACCACATCAAGGGTATCGACCTTGAGACGACGATTCCTGATCTGCGCCAGCGACCAACCCGGCTGATTGATAATGGATCTGTGATTGAGGAACTGCTCGGCTGAAAGTCCTTTCACGATTCAGTACTCGCTTGCGTCGAATGAATCATTTCCAGAGTTCCTTTGAGATAGCTCTCCCGAACCATCAATCGCCGGGGTTTGCCACTACTCGTCCGTGGCACCGAAGCTTGCCGGAGCAACACAATTTCTGCAGGACTGATCCCAAAAGAGAGTGCTACCGCAGATCGGATTGCGCCCAGTATCTCTTCGAATGATTCGGGCTCCCTCGCCGTTCGTTTCAGCTCACTCGCAATGACCAATGCTTCGAGACCATTCTGGTCCACCGAGAAGGCGACGGTTCCACGCGGCTGTAGCGACGGGTGAGCCGACTGGACCACGTGTTCAACGTCTTCCGGATAAAGGTTTCTTCCTCGGACAATAATCAGTTCCTTCAGCCGTCCCGTCACGAAGAGATGCTGATCGGAAAGGAACCCCAGATCGCCGGTCCTGAGGAACCTGCGCTGTTCTCCATTCTCGCTGACATCGCGAAAAAGGGAGGGAGTCAGATCGTCTCTCTGGAAGTAGCCGGGGGTGACGGATTCACTGCAGAGATGAATTTCGCCAATCGACCCCTCGGCCAATGGCGTTCCTGTTTCAGGATCTCGTATCGAAACGGTTGAGCTGGCGAAGGTCGCGCCGCTGCCAACAATCTGTAATTCGTCGTCGCGACTAGGGGCCGGTTCAATCCGATTCTCTGCCAGGCCCCGCTTGCTGACCGCGCGGACAATCACCCCATTGCCTGCAGGCCCGCCGGTGGCCATCAGCGTTGCTTCGCCCAGTCCATAACAGGGAAAGAAAGAGCTTTCGCCGAAGCCCCAGGGAGAGAAACGGCTGGCGAACAGGCGTAATGTCTCCTCGCGGATCCGTTCGGCTCCCACAAACGCTACCCGCCACGAGGAGAGGTCGAGGCCCGACATTTCTTCATCGCTTATCTTTTCAACGCAAAGTCGGTAACCGAAGTCGGGGCCGCCACAGATATTGGCCCGCTGCGCCGCGATGGCCTGCAGCCAGCTCGCTGGACGGAACGCAAATTCCTCAGGGGGCAGACAGGTGCAAGTCAGATTCGTGAAGATGGTGGTGAGATAGCTCCCGACCAGCCCCATATCGTGATAATGCGGCAGCCAGGTCACCGACGAATCCTCACCCGTTCGAACCTGCATCTGGTCCCGAATCATAGTCATATTGGCGAGGAGATTCGCGTGAGTGATCTGAACCCCTTTGGGTCTCGCCGTCGACCCCGATGTATATTGCAGGAAGACCGTGTCGTGCGGAGCGAAGGCAAACGTCGGAAACTCGGCCGGCGCGCCACGCCATTCATTCGCGGTCATCACGGGCAGCGGGGCGAGCGCGGGGGAGAGTTGCTGGTCGGTTCGCCATAACGTGGCTGTCCCGTCGTCCGTGAGAATCAGCGTCGGTGCACAATCGTGACAGATTTCATCGAGTGACCTCGCATTGCGGCGCAAGTTTGGAGTTCTGAGCGGCACGGGAATCACGCCGCAGGCGACACAGCCGAGAAACGCTTCGCAGAATTCCGTCCCCGTGGGAAACAACAACAGCGCACGATCACCGGGACGAGTCTGAGAGGAGATGGCTCTGGCGGCGCGAGCGGCCCGTTCTGCCAGCAGGGAATAAGTCAGCGAGGCTGCGCAGTTCCACCGGGTCTCAGGGAACACGTACAGCAGCTTATCGGGCTGTCTAACGGCCGCATCCACCAGGCATGAGTAGATTGATCGCATCGGCACCGTCTCCTGTCTTCACAGGAACTATCCGGTGTGGATGCGAACTCCGCAAGTGGATTCCCGCCTTGCAGCAGCGAGCCGGGAGGGATGATTGAATCGCCTGCGCACGGAAGAAGAGCGTCATGAATATGCACCATCCACGGACCCCTGGCGGACGCCGTTCCGAGATGAACTTCACCTATGGAGATGGTATTGCGGACGGATATTGTCCTAACCTCTCGTAACTAGGGCTTCATCTTATATGGGCCGTGGATGGTGTAATGCTCAACGATTTTCGATCACGATCGGCGGCTTGATGAAGCGAGGAGGAAGCCGATGCCGACACTCATCAGGAACGCAGGGATCGGGTTGCGTGAAATCAGACTGGTCACGTCTGAGCAGACCCCATTCAGTCCTTGATTGTCGAGGAAATTGGCCGAGTTGGAAAAGGTCTGGGCGACGGCGGATGTTGCCGCACCAAGGGTTCCTTCTTGTGGCCCATGCTCGCGAATCGAACGAGCAGTCGCTTTCAGCCCACTACTGAGCGAGCCGCTCAGTTCTTCCGCTTTCCCTTCCACCGCGGAATAGGCATTTGCGCCCGCG
>NZ_DASWWZ010000651.1:0-7810 GCF_036405755.1 Schlesneria sp. | reverse complement strand
CAGGATGTCTTCAGTCTGCTGAAGTACGATGGCGAACTCTGATCATCAGGCCCGCGATTACAGGAACGGAGTCGGGTGACAGGATTTTCGAATCGGCAGGCAAGTTGACCCGTTCGCGGAATGAAACCTGAAGACCCTTCTCGATGTTTAATCACCCGACCCGGGCCATGGGGCCAGTCGATTACTCTTCGTCGGAGACGAACATGCCACCCCTCACCACGGCGCGCAACGGATTCTGGCTGACCGCGAAGGTGCCTGGGTGGCTCTCTGCCCTGCGATCGCGCTTCATCACGCTGAGCCTGTTCCTGGGGACGCTGATTCCCGTTAATCACGCCTGGGCACAGGTTCGTGAGAAGGGACTGCGGCCAAACCCTCCCGCCTCCGTCACATCCCGGTTACCGGCTCCCCAAAAGCCCGCTCCGAAAAACACCATCGTTGAGATGGAGCTATTACAGGACGCAGACGGCGGGGGATTACACGCGCAGAAGTGGCTGAAAGTTCTTGAGCCGCTCGACGTTTCTCTGAGGGTGCATCGCCCGATTGGTGCGGACAAACCGGAAATCAAGGAACGGGAAGTCGGGAACACGCGTTACGTCACGGCCATCGGGACACTCGATCGATCAGGAAACATCTTCTTTCCCGATCGATCATTCTCGCTCAGTGAAACAACCAAACTGGCCGAATGGATTCAGGAACTCCGTACCTACGGCATGAAGGGAACTCCTGTCGGACAACCCCTCTGGGGATTGTCTGAAGAACAGTTCGCCAGGCTGTACGACAAACTCGTCAAGCCAATCGATTTCAATACAGAGGAGATGCTGCTGAAGGATCTGATTTCGAAGCTGCCGCTCCCACCAGACGTTCCCGTACGCTGGAGTTCCGACGCCAAAGAACGGCTCGAACGACGGGGCGCACAAGCCCAGGCGCGGCACGAATTGAACGGTTTCAGCACAGGTCTTGTGCTTGCCGTGGCACTGAACGAAAACGGACTCGGCTATCGCCCCAATCGGACATCCGCGGGATCGATCGAATTACTGATCGAGACACGCGACACCAAATCCGATCAATGGCCGATTGGCTGGCCGGTGAAGCAGCAAATCTTCAAAGCCGTTCCCAAACTCTTCGAGATGGCTCCGATCGAGTTGTCGGATGTGGAGTTGGCAGATGTGATCGGCGCGATCTCTGACCTTTCCGAGACCCCCATCCTGATCGACTACGCCGAGCTGGAATCCAGACAGATCGATCTGGAAAAAATCAAAGTTTCGTTCCCGCGAAAGATGACCAGTTGGGGGCTTGCGCTGCGGCAGGTGGTCGTTCCACAACGTCTGACACGTGAGTTCTGGCAGGACGAAGCGGGCCGCGTGTTTGTCTGGATTACGACCACGCGTGCAGGTCGCGCAAGGGACGAGCGATGAACGGACGACTCGGCTTCAAGAACCTCGGACTGGGTGTCGGACTCAGGACGGTCCATTTCGACCATATCCTGACGGAAGAGCCCCAGGTCGACTGGTTCGAAGTCATTTCTGAAAACTTCATGGACTCGCAGGGGCGACCTCGTTATGTGCTTGAGCAGATTGCCGAACGTTACCCGGTTGTCATGCACGGAGTCTCGCTGTCGATTGGAAGCACGGATCCCCTGAACTTTGATTATCTGGATCGCTTGAAGCGACTGGCTGCGGACGTACAGCCTCACTGGATTTCGGATCACCTCTGCTGGACCGGAGTGGCGGGAATCAACACCCATGACCTTCTGCCCTTGCCCTACACGGAAGCGTCACTTCGGCACGTGGTTGAGCGAATCCGGATCGTGCAGGACGTGCTGGAGCGACCGCTGATTCTCGAGAATCCCAGCAGCTATGTCACGTTTGCCGCGTCGACACTGCGCGAGTCCGAGTTTATCGCTCGCATGGCAGAGGAATCGGGATGTGGCCTGCTGCTCGATGTCAACAATGTTTTCGTCTCATCACAAAATCATGACTTCGATCCGTTCGAATATCTGAATGAGATTCCCTGCGAGCGCGTGGTTCAAATGCATCTGGCGGGGCATACCAACTGCGGTACGCATCTGATCGACACCCACGACGGCCCGGTTATCGACCCCGTGTGGGAACTGTTTCGTCGGGCGTACACCGCCACGGGAGGTGTCGCTACGCTGCTGGAATGGGACGCGCAGATCCCCCCCTTCCCTGTCGTGCATCAGGAAGTTTTGAAAGCAAAGCAGATCTTGTCCTCTTCGCCAGCGAAAGACGGCGGAAAAAATTCATTCGATCATGCGGGTGAGCAGCCGACTTCTGCTCATGAGACGGTGCCCCATCCGGCCCTCGTCGTCGTTGCGGAAACCGACTAAACTCGACGAGGTCCCCCGCGGGAGAGACGGGCGATTGCAGGACCTGCCAGCACGATCCCCCGGTGGGTGCAACCCCTGATTGTGCAGACTGCAGCGGCCAACTGCAGCCCCCTGCACTCATCCCGCGTAGGGCATTTGAACGATTAAGATGCCGTCCTCTTCGACGTTACCCCATTTGATCGAATGTTGGAGTTCGTGAATGAGTTTCCATGGAAGTCCAGGCCCGGTTCAGTTTCCTCAGACTCGCATGCGACGCCCGCGCCGATTTGACTGGTCCCGCCGAATGGTGCGAGAGAACCAGGTCACCGTCGATGACCTGATCTGGCCCGTCTTTGTTCAGTCGGGAAAAAATCAGCGTACGCCCATCGCATCCATGCCGGGTGTCGAACGGCTGTCGATCGACCTTCTCGTCGATGCGGTCTCTCGCGCAGCAGACCTGGGAATTCCCGCCATCGCACTCTTCCCTGCGACAGAGCCCGAACTCAAAAATGAAGAAGCGACCGAAGCGGTCAATCCCGACAATCTCGTCTGCCGCGCAGTCCGCGCCATCAAAGAGCGAAACCTGAATCTGGGCATCATCTGCGACGTGGCGCTCGATCCTTATACGTCACATGGTCAGGACGGTCTGGTGCGAGATGGCTATGTCGTCAACGACGAGACTCTGGAGATGCTTTGCCGGCAGGCGACCGTTCAAGCACAGGCTGGCTGCGATATTATCGCCCCGTCGGACATGATGGATGGCCGCATCGGTGCCGTTCGAAAAGCACTCGACAAGGCTGGCTTTGATCACGTGCAGATCATGGCTTATGCGGCAAAGTATGCCTCAGCATTTTACGGCCCGTTCCGCGACGCCGTCGGCTCAGCGACCAGCCTGGGACAGGGAGACAAGCGAACGTATCAGATGGATCCTGCCAACGGCGATGAAGCACTTCGGGAAGTGGCACTCGACATCTCGGAAGGCGCCGACATGGTGATGGTGAAGCCGGGGATGCCGTATCTGGATATCGTTCAACGGATCAAAGCCAGCTTTGGTGTCCCCACGTTTGCATATCAGGTGAGCGGCGAATATGCGATGATTGCGGCGGCTTCACAGAACGGCTGGCTCGATCGCTCGAAGGCCATGCTGGAAAGCCTGCTGGCGTTCAAACGCGCCGGAGCGGACGGAGTGCTGACGTATTTCGCCGTCGAAGTCGCGGAGGGACTGAGGTCCCCGTCAAGGTCATAATTAGAACCTGTATGACAGGAAGGTAGCGGCGACACATCCGGGGCGGGATCAGGGTTTTCTCGCTTCTCACATCTGGTATGTTCTCGCGATGACAATACACACCGACAGGAGTTTGAACAGCATGATGCGAGTGGCGGTTATTGGGGCCAGGGGGCAATTAGGAAGCGATCTGGTTGCTCGCCTGGGAGCGCAAGCGATCCCGCTGGGGCACGCCGATATCGACATCTCGGATGCGGCGAGCGTCACCAGCGTCCTGGACCGCGAACGTCCCAACGCTGTGATCAACTGCGCGGCTTACAACTTCGTCGACAAGGCAGAAACCGAACGGGAAGCGGCCATGTTGACCAACCGTCGCGGCCCCGGACTGCTCGCCGATTATTGCCGTGAGCACGACCTGAAACTGGTCCATGTCGGAACTGACTATGTCTATGACGGCCGCACGGGGAACCGCCCCTGGAAAGAAGAAGACGAGCCGCTGCCGATCAGCACCTATGCCGCCAGCAAATACGCAGGCGAGCAGCTTGTCAGAGCACACTGCCCCCGGCACTTCGTCGTCAGGACCTGCGGTCTTTACGGGCAAAACGCCATGCACGGCAAAGGGAACTTCGTCGAAACGATGCTGCGACTGGGGCGGGAACGTCCCGAGTTGAAAGTGGTCGAGGACCAGCGCTGCACCCCGACCGCAACCGCCAATCTCGCTTCCGCCATCCTCGACCTGGTCAAAACAGAAGAGTACGGCCTTTATCACGCGACGAATGCAGGCAGTTGCTCATGGTACGAATTTGCCAAAGAGATCATGCGACAATCGCACCTTCCGACGAACGTCATTCCGATTACCACTGCGGAGTACGGTGCACGGGCACGACGCCCCCACTACAGCGTACTGGATTGCTCAAAACTGGAGCGGGTCCTGGGCTGGAACATGCCTACATGGCAGGAAGCATTAGCCACCTATCTCAACGAGCGTCAACGCCCCATCTGACATAATCAGAACAGTCACTGCATCAGAAATCTTCCTTCAACTCGAATGCAAAGGCTCCAGTTTCGGCAAATCTTACCTAAGCCAATCAAGCAGCTCGCGCTGTCAGGTCGATAGTCGTGGTCATCCTCCGATCACTCACTCTCTACTGGCCTACCTGACAGGAGCTTTATCTGATGTTCGCCCTGACGGAATCCGATCGCACCAACTTTTCGAACGTCCGCCTGATCGAACAAGCCGTCACCCGCATGAAACAAACTGTCGCACAGCAGTTTGAACGGGAATCCCAGATGCAGCGGCTGTTTACCACCAGCCACGAGCGCTGGATGTCGCAGTACGATCAACTCCGCAGCCGCATCGAGACGCTCGAAGCACGCCTGGCCCCCTGGATGACGGAACGAGTCGAAGGACCGCGGCTGGCCGTGGTCGATCACGAGGACGTCGGGGAACAACGGGAAGATGCCGCCTGAGAGGCGCGCTGATCAGCAGTGTGGCTGGTCATCCCGTTCCGGGAGGATACACTACACGGTATGTCGTGCGTGACGAGTTTCCCAATCGTGCGGCCCATGCGGGTCGTCGGCTCGTCCGCATCAGCATCCTGCCCAGGAGTACCTCCCGATGAGACTGCTCGCCCTGACGTTTTTTGCCGCTGTCGCTGTCGCAATGACTTCGGCCCCGGCCCAGGCCGAAGAAAAGGGTTCTAAAGTGCTCAACCACAAGATGAAGTCGATCGACGGCAAAGAAGTCAACCTTGCTGAAAAGTACAAGGGGAAAGTTCTGCTGGTCGTTAACGTCGCCAGTGCCTGTGGTGCCACTCCTCAGTACAAGCAACTCGAAGCCCTCCAGGACAAATACCACGAAAAGGGTTTGGAAGTTGTCGGCTTCCCCTGCAACCAGTTCGGCGCTCAGGAACCGGGGACGGAAGAAGAGATCGTCAAATTCTGTAAGTCGAAGTATGACGTCTCGTTCGACCTCTTTTCCAAGATTGACGTCAACGGCGAAGACGCCGCACCGCTCTACAAGCAACTGACCGCCAAAGATGGTCCGATCAAGTGGAACTTCGAAAAGTTCGTCATCGGCCGCAATGGTGAGATCGTTGCCCGGTTCCCCACCGCCACCAAGCCAGACGCTCCCGAAGTGGTCAAAACCCTGGAAGCGGAACTCGCCAAAGCCGCCAAGTAGTTCTGAAATAACGCTGGCTTCGGCCCTCCTTCGGCCGGGTAAGTATCCACACGGCAACTGACCCGAGACCCGCAGGCCGGACTGAAAACCTTCTGCAGAACCCCTGTCACAGTCTGTGTCAGGGGTTCTGTCGTTGATGACGTCCTGCAAATAATTCCGGAGACTTTCGCTCTTCCCGTCCGCTGAGAGAGAGAGACACGGGGCAGACCCCGCAAAGCGGACCTGAGATCCACTCAGTCAAATCCCCCGACGAAGAGCAATGCAAGGGGGCAAGCAGCGGGGTTCCGGGAACTCGAGCCCTTGGCAACCGGCGCTGAACACCTGAGAATGGTTTTGTCGGGCGAAGGATTGTCGACCAACGAAGGGACAACGCTTATGGACGCTATTCAGACGGTGCTGGGGCGGCTGGGACTGAATCAAAACCTGTCCGCCATCGGGATCGGCAACTGCAATCGTGCAGGATCTGCAGGCCCTGTCTCGAGCCGTTCCCCCATTGATGGAACAATCCTGGGAACTCTGCAGGCCGCCTCTGCCGATGACGTGACCCCGGTTCTCGAGGCCGCCACGGATGCGTTCCGCCGCTGGCGAGTGATCCCCGCCCCGGCCAGGGGCGAGTTCGTTCGTCGTGTCGGAAATCGATTTCGCGAACTGAAACCCGATCTCGCTGCCGTGATCACCTGGGAAGCAGGAAAGATCACTCAGGAAGCCCTGGGCGAGGTTCAGGAAGTCATCGACATCTGCGATTTTGCCGTAGGACTGAGTCGTCAGCTCTATGGCCTGACCATCGCCAGCGAACGTCCCCTGCACCGACTGGCCGAGCAATGGCATCCATTGGGGCCTGTCGGTGTGATCACCGCATTCAACTTCCCGATGGCCGTCTGGGCCTGGAACGCGGCACTCGCCTGGGTCTGTGGTGATCCAGTCATCTGGAAACCCTCGGAAAAGACGCCCCTGTGTGCGCTCGCCTGTCAGGCAGTTGTCGCTTCGGTACTTCAGGAAATGTCCAATATCCCCCCTGCGGTCTCTTCCGTCATCGTGGGAATGAGAGACGTCGGCGAGCGACTGGCGGACGCTCCTGAGATCCCACTGGTGTCGGCAACAGGTTCTACGGCGATGGGGCGTGCTGTCGCGCAGCGGGTGGCGGCGAGGCTGGGCCGCTCATTGCTGGAACTGGGGGGGAACAACGGGATGATCGTCACCCCCAGCGCCGATCTGGAGCTGACGCTTCGTGCCATTGTCTTTTCTGCCGTCGGAACCTGTGGACAACGCTGCACGACGCTGCGGAGATTGATTGTCCATGAGGACCTCGCTGACAAAGTCATTGACCGTCTGGTCCCCATTTACGACCGTCTTCCGATTGGAAATCCCGCCCAGCCTGGCACACTCGTCGGCCCCCTGATCGACGAAGCAGCGTGGCACGCGATGGAAGCCGCACTCCAACGAGCTTCCGCCGAACGAGCGACTGTGCATGGGGGACGGCGCCTGAAAGAGAATGTTCCTCAGGGGGGAACTTACGTGCAACCTGCGATTGCCAGCTTCCCTTTCCGGGGTTCCGCGGCGACTTCACTCCCCGGCACGCCGACCGGAAGTATCGTTCACGAAGAAACGTTTGCTCCCATCCTTTACGTGCAACGATATCGGACCTTTGACGAGGCAATCGAGCTTCATAACAGCGTTCCCCAGGGCTTGGCCTCGTCCATCATGACAACGGACATGCGCGAGGCGGAAGCCTTCTGTTCGGCCGCCGGATCTGATTGTGGAATCGTCAACGTCAATGTCGGCCCCAGTGGGGCGGAAATTGGCGGAGCCTTTGGAGGCGAGAAAGCAACGGGTGGCGGGCGCGAGTCCGGATCCGATAGTTGGAAAAACTACATGCGCCGGGCGACCAACACGATTAACTACTCAACACAGCTCCCACTTGCTCAGGGCATTCAGTTCGACGTATGAGACCCACGCGTCACGGAATCAGCCCGCGGGGACTGCGAGAGAACCGAAATGAAAAATGCCCCTGATGGTCTCAAGAGGACCACCAGGGGCATCTCAATTTTATTGGAATCGAGCGACGCTAGTTCCCGGC
>NZ_DASWWZ010000650.1:0-4311 GCF_036405755.1 Schlesneria sp. | reverse complement strand
CACGGAACCGCGCGTGGACAACTCTTCCCCGCTTGATGAACCCGTCAACGTGGGGCGCCGGTGAGGAAGTGCAAACAGGGCGAGGATGGGTGGAGTGTTGTCCGTTCCTCTGTGGTCGACCGACGTGGGATTAATCAGGTCCAGAATGAAGATCGCTCAAGATACGCGATCTCGCAGTAAATCCCAGACGGTTTCGCCCGCAGGAACGATGCGGTAGGGGCGCTGGAATGCGTCATGAATGTCGCCAGTCGGATCTACCCCGAGTGCGGTGTAGATGGTCGAAATGATGTCCCCGGGAACAAGCGGCTGACTTGCGGGAAACGCTCCAGTTGCATCGCTTGAACCGTAAATCAGTCCCGGTTTGAAACCTCCCCCGACCATCATCACGCTATAGCAGAAGTTCCAGTGATCGCGTCCGCCATTGTTGGCGTTGATTCGTGGCGTTCTCCCGAAATCGCCAATCACCGCAACCACAGTTCGCTCCAGCATCCCCCGCTCGGACAGATCAGCGACGAGGCTGGCGCAGGCCGCGTCGAACTGCGGCAGCAGGGTGTTCTTCAGGCTGACAAAATTGCTTCCGTGAGTGTCCCAGGTGGCATTGGCGTCAGGGGCCCAGGAAATCGTGACGATCCGGGTCCCCGCCTCCACCAGTCGGCGAGCCAGCAAAGCGCTTTGACCGTAAATGTTTCGGCCGTACGACTCACGCATCGCATTGGATTCTTCGGTGAGCCGGAACGCTCGCTGAGTCGTTTCCGAGGTGAGCAGGTCCAATGCCCGAGACTGCATCCGGGTCATCTCGCCAGTCGTCGCAGAGGTCGCTTTCGCCGCGCTTTCTGCGGATTCGAAGAGCTTGCGTCGCGCGTCGAGACGGTCGAATGAAACTTCCTGTTGAAGAGTCAGTTCCGGGACGCGAAAGTCGGGCGCGTTCGGATCTTTCAGAACGAAAAGCGGATCATACGAGTTACCGAGGATTCCTCCGAAGAATCCGGGCTGAGGCGGCCCACCTGCCCCTTCCTTGGTAATGTAAGGAAGGCAGACATGCGGTACGACATTCGCCTCGGTCGGACGGACGCGGGCCATGATGGAGCCGAGTGACGGATGATCGGTCGCTTTCGCCCCACCCCCCTGCTCTCCCCGATCATGTCCGGTCAGTGAAGCGTAGACAGCGGCTGCGTGTGAATTGTTGACGGTGTGATTCATCGACCGCACCACGGTGGCCAGATGAGCCTGCCGCGACAGACGAGGAAGATGCTCGCACATCTGATAACCGGGTAACGATGTCGAGATCGGCTTGAACTCTCCCCGGATTCCATCCGGAGCGTTGGGTTTCAGATCCCACATGTCCAGATGACTCGGGCCCCCGTTCAGAAAGAGCAGGATGCAGTTGTCCGCCAGGGTTGATCGGCGTGAATTCGCTTTCGCCGCGTCCGACGCAAGCAGGTGTGGAAGGGAAAGTCCCATGCCTGCCAATCCCAGGCTGCCTATTTTCAGGAGCTTCCGTCGCGAGACCGGAATTTGATGGATCCAATCGAGGGGAGTTGACATTCCGGAAGGCGCACGCGTCATGGATTCGGTTCCCTGAGCAAGTGGTACTCAAATCGAAACACCAAGGTAACCACTTATGCGTCAAGAGGGCAATCCACATCTCCCTCGCTCTGGAACTTTTTCAATCAGGACGTGACGAGGATTAATTACCGCTTGCGGCGCCGTGTTATCTCGATCGCCTCTGGGAACAAAAAAAATCCCCAGAGATGCAAATGTGAAGCGGGCGAAACCTCAATCGTTTGACGCGTTGTCGAGAAGTCTGCGATCCATTCAGGCAGCGGACGTCGGATCAGCAGGCGCCGTCGCGCCAAGTTCTTTCCCAACCTGGGAAAGCGACTTCAGACGCGACACCATCACGGCACCAAAGGCCATCAGCGCCGCTGCAAACCAGTACGGAAGCGACAAATTTCGTTCCTGCAGCACCATTCCAACCACGGGGCCTGCGATACGAGCGAGCGATGAAATACTCTGCCCGACCCCCAGAACTTCGCCCTGTACGTCATCACCCGTATTCAGGCTGAGCATCGACTGCAGGGAAGGAGTGGTTGCCGAGAAACCAATGACCACGATCGGAAGGACGACAAGCAGAATTGTCAGGGAACTTGCTGTGGCGGCCTGCCCAACCAGCAGAAGTCCGATCGTCATCAAAATCACGCCGCCAACGGCCATGCGATATTCGCCCATTTTGGGAATCAGCCGACGAACCAGGAGTCCTTGTGCGAGGGTCAGAATCAGACCGATATAAGCAAAAATGTAGAAGTTGCCTCGATCGGACACTGCCAGTTTCTTCGTCAGCATGGCGAGTGTTGTTTCAAACTGACCGAAAGCAAACGTCGTTAAAAAGACGGCAAAGATAATCGGGCCCAGAACTCGATTTGTGAGGACCCGGTAGACGGAACCCATCGACTGCCAGCCGTGCCGCGATGAGGGTGATCGCTCGCCCGCTTTGAGAGATTCTGGCAGCAGAAAAACACCCAGCAGAAACGCAATTCCGGAAAGGACCGCTGCGACATAACCTGGAGCGGCACTTGGTGCGGCGGTGATATTGTCGGGGACAAACCAGGCCCCCAGCAATGGGCCAAAGGTGAAGCCGATTCCGAACGCTGCCCCAATGATCGCCATCCCCTTGCCACGTGTCGACTGGTCTGTGCAATCGGCAATGTAGGCCTGGGCTGTGGGGATGGTGGCGCCCGCGATGCCTGCCCCCATGCGCGTGACGAACAGCCAGACGACGGGGCTCAACCCCCATACCGGTCCACTGTTGCCCCACTGCGTGACAAGAGCGAACAGAATGTAAAACAGGGTCGATCCGGCCAGTCCCACCAGGAGCACCGGGCGGCGTCCCACACGATCTGAGAGCGATCCCCATAACGGAGCAAACAAAAACTGCATCGCAGAAAAGGATGCCATGAGGCCCCCAAGGATCATCCCCCTCCAGAACTTGCTCACCTCACTCCCTCGGGTGAGTTCTGGGACCGCATGTTCGACCGCATCAACCGGGCCATCTGCGGTGCCAGGAACTGTTTCCGGGACGTCGACTGCGACAGCTTCGGCTGGTGCCGCGAAGTGCGTTTCCGTGGGGAGAAAATGTTCTGCATAGCGTGGCAGAAGAGGCAGGACGATTCCGAAACCAAGCAAATCGACGACGACCGTCACAAAGATGATGAAGAGCGGTTTGCGTGACACAGATTTCCTCAGGATTGTCGATTCTCAATTCGCATGCCTGCCCTCAGTCCCGATGACGGAAAGGAGGCCAGGGCGAGGCCCAAATTAGGTATCCATCCGCTCGGACTCATGCAGACGCAGTCCTCCGGCCAGGCAGCGCGGGGTGGTTTCACTCGACCGATGGCAGAGCTCGTTCTCTTATCTGATTCCCCGCAGCGCCAAGAGCGTACTTCATTCGACCGGCCGACGCTCGTCCTCTGAGTCCAAGTTTGTCGAGAATGTAGAACCTCGTCCTTCGGGTTACCAGCCCCCGAAATGGAGATGGGTGATTCCGTACGTGGGCGAAGTGATCGAATGAATGATCTGGCCTAAATCTGTTCAGTGTGATGTCCCCCTTCGGTGCCCCGAAGGCCAGAGACCGTTCACACCGCCATTCGTAAACGGGTGCTACGCTGCGATCGGGGGCATCGAACTTGGACGGCTCAACGGCAGCGGCAGGTTCATGCATTAAAGGTTGCATTACAGGACGCCGTCAGTGTGCTCCGTCTGAACGGTGGAATTCATGGAACTATTCTCCTACTCTTTCGCCTTTTGCAGATGCCTTCCGGGTTCATGGAACGGATTTCTCATTGAACGAATCTTTGCAACAAGTCACGACAAACCTGAAAGTTGTCAGCTTTTGCACCCTCTTAAGTCGTATCACGGGATTGTTACGTGACCAGGCCATGGGTGTGATGTTCGGCGCCGGGCCGGTGATGGACGCATTCACGGTGGCATTCCGGTTGCCGAATCTGGCACGGGTGCTGCTTGGCGAAGGGGCGCTGACGACCGCATTTCTGCCCGTTTTTGTTTCTGAAATGCGCGAGAAGGGGATTGAGTCCGCAGTACGCGTCACATGGGCGGTCTTCATCACATTAGCCGTGTTCCTGAGCACCATGATCCTGCTCATCAATGGACTGCTGTGGTCGCTGACTTGGTACATTCCGCTCAGTCCCGAAGGGACGCTCTTGCGGAATCTCACGATGGCCCTGATGCCCTATGTGCTGCTGATCTGTCTGGCGGCTCAACTTGGCGCAGCTCTGAATGCGCTTGGCAAGTTTC
>NZ_DASWWZ010000649.1:0-15863 GCF_036405755.1 Schlesneria sp. | reverse complement strand
GTTGTCAGGGTTCCCGCCAAACTTAAGACCCAGACAAGACGGCAACGGGCCGAACCGTTCTCACGAAGGCCCTGACGAGATCCACAGATCGCATCGACTGCTCAGGTTGCTACAATCCGCATTCATGCGCCCGGTCGCAGAATGAATGGAACTCTGGCAAAGGATCACTCGAAGATGGATCTCTGGCAACGAAAATACGCAGAAGGACCACTGGTGAAGACCAAGATCGTGGCCACAATCGGGCCTGCATCTGCGTCGTACGAAAAACTGACGGAGCTGGTCCTCGCGGGCGTAGATGTCTTCCGGCTCAACTTTGCCCATGGAACCTATGAGTGGTTCGATCAGGTCGTCACGTGGATCCGTCAGGTCTCGACCGAGCTCAAGCAACCGATTGCCATCCTTGCAGACCTCGCCGGCCCCAAGATCCGACTCGGCGAACTCCCCCCTGACGGACTGCGCTGCCGACACGGAGCGAGAATCGAATTCGTCCATCAGGTCGAGCCAGGGCGTCTGGATCAACTGACGTGCACGTACGAGCAATTGATCGATGACTTGCGAGTCAACGATCGGGTACTGCTCGCGGACGGCTCGGTATCACTACGCGTCGTGGAGACTCACCCCATGCTGGGCAAAGTCGTCTGCGAGGTCGTTCAGCCTGGACTGATCCGCAGTCGCCAGGGAGTCAATCTTCCCGGAGCGATCTTGAGCACCCCCAGCGTCACCGCGAAAGATCGGGCGGACCTGCAATGGATTCTTGATCATGGCCTGGACTATGTCGGACTGAGCTTCGTTCGCAACTCCGAAGACATTCGCCTGCTGAAGCAGATCATCTCGGAACACCCGACAACGACGCGTCCCTGGATCGTCGCCAAGATCGAGAAGCCCGAAGCCATCGCGGATCTTGAGCAAATCATCATTGAAACAGACGCTGTCATGGTGGCTCGCGGTGACCTGGGCGTCGAGGCCGATGTCTTCCGTGTCCCGGCGCTCCAGAAGCAGATCATCCGGATGTGCAATGAGCATCGCACCCCGGTCATTACTGCCACTCAAATGCTCGATTCGATGCAGAAGAGTGAACTGCCGACACGTGCAGAAGCGAGCGACGTCTTCAACGCCGTGCTCGACGGAACAGACGCCGTCATGCTGTCGGGTGAGACCGCCGCAGGAGATTATCCGGTCGAAGCGGTCGCGATGATGAGCCGGATCGCGCGCGAGGCCGAGCGGATGCTCGAACCGCGCATCAGCCTCAGTGACTCACGCAGCACACACCGCACCCGGGCCACGGCCATCACGGAAGCCGTGACCCACGGAGCGGGAACAGCTGCTGAACATTTGAATGCAGATTTGATCGTTGCAGCAACACGGGGCGGGAAGACGGCGATGTCGATCTCCAAACAGCGTCCCCGCATTCCGATTCTGGGCCTGACCGACCGGCCCGAAGTCGCCAGGCGACTCTGCCTGTTCTGGGGTGTCACACCGGTAGAAACTTCTGCGGTTTCGTTGCCACCCCGGGAACAGATCGCCTTCGTCGAACAGCTCGGACGTGCTCGAAAAATGCTTGATTCAGGCAGAAAACTCGTCCTGATCGGAAGCTCTGACTGGAAGCTGGAATGGCATGACATGATGCTTGTCCACGTCGTTCCTTAATGGCCGACAGGTCGTGAACTCGGTGGCCCAACTCCCGAAGCCACGACCTCGGGAAACAGGTCGTGGCTGGACATTCAGTCATCACGTCACTAAACCATGATCTGATCTAGAGTGCACCGGCTATTGAAGTTGGCTCACTGGAACGCGGGTTGCTGGGAGCCTTTTAATCGGATTTCGACTGCCGAAATGGCGGCGAATTAATGTCACCACCCTTTGCGCGAGATGTGACTGCATGAGTAAACCGGATGGCGCAATGATCGAGGCGATTGGCCTCAGTAAGTACTACGGGCCTTTTGCCGCGACACAGGATGTCTCTTTCTCAGTTCCCCGCGGTCAGGTAGCCGCGTTCCTGGGCCCTAACGGTGCGGGAAAATCAACGACGATGAAGTTGTTAACGGGGTTTCTGGCCCCGAGTGCAGGGACGGCGAAAATCGGTGGACTGGATATGTCCGTCGACCGGATCAAGGCGGCCGAATTGCTTGGTTATCTACCCGAGAATGGTCCACTTTATCTGGAAATGACCCCCTCTTCCATCCTGCGTTTCCTGGGTGAAGCACGTGGATTGTCGGGAGGAAGGCTCAGTGAGCGATTGGACTTTGTCGCTCAGAAGTGTTCATTAAAGGGTGTCTGGGGTAAGCCCATCAGCAAGTTGTCGAAGGGCTTCCGACAGCGCGTCGGTATGGCCCAGGCCCTGCTGCATGACCCTCAGGTGCTGATTCTGGATGAGCCCACAAGCGGACTTGATCCGAACCAGACACACGATGTGCGCGAACTGATTCTCAGTCTTGCCAAAACGAAAACAATCCTGCTTTCGACGCACATTCTGACGGAAGTCAAAGCCGTCTGTAATCGAGTGATCCTGATCAATGACGGTCGAATCGTACTCGATGGTTCTATTGATGAGTTGGAACGGGGCGGCCACAGCATGGACCAGCGGTTCCGACAGTTGACGGGCGCTGCGAAGTAACACGCCCCTGCCGTCAGGTTGGGGTCACAAGCAAACGCGGTATGGTCAACGAGTTCACTAGGACCGAGTTGCTTTTGTCGGTGAATGCTCAGCGAGGGTCGTCCTGCCGGATGACACGTTCAGAACAACGGACAACAGGCAACTTGTTAGACGGATTCGATCGGGGTGTGTGACCTCGGTATGCGGGCAGCGGTGATTGCCAGTTGCCCTGAACTGATCAGATTATTGTTTCTCAATTTGACAGGGATCGCCACAGATGCGTTCGCATGTTGTCCTTGCGGTCTTCAAACGCAACTTCTGGAGTTATTTCTCAGGAGTTATCGGATACCTCTTCATCGTGGTGTTCGTCTTCCTGGGTGCGTTTGCAGCCTTCCAGGAAAAGTTTTTCGCGAATAATGTTGCCAGTCTCGATCAATTGAACGAGTGGTTTCCTCAACTGCTGCTGTTCATCATTCCCGCCATCACGATGGGGATCTGGTCCGAAGAACGAAAGCTGGGGACCGAAGAGTTGCTCTTCACACTTCCGGTCTCGAACCTGGAGGTTCTCTTCGGGAAATATCTGGCAGTCGTCGCGGTCTACACCGTGGCCCTCGGATTCTCACTGACAAACGTCCTGATCTTGAACTGGATCGGATCCCCGGACCCCGGTGTCATCATGACCACCTACCTGGGATACTGGCTGGCGGGTTGTGCCCTGCTCGCAGCAGGGATGGTCGCATCACAGCTCACCAGCAATGCCACCGTCGCCTTCGTCCTGGGCTCAGCCTTGTGCGCAGTTCCTGTGTTTGCCGAACGTCTTTCTTTCGTCCTGAAGTCCGTCGTTCCAGACGGGGTTTTTGAAGGCCTCAGTCTGTCATCCCAGTTGAAGCCATTCGGGATCGGACTTATCCCGTCACAAGGGCTCTTCTACTTCGTGGCTCTGGCCGGGCTGATGCTGTACATCAATTATGTCCTGATCGGATATCGCCACTGGAACAATGGCGCTGCAGGCACGAATATGGGTCCCCAGTACCTGGTGCGTTCCGTCTCGCTGTTGCTCATCCTGTTCGGTCTGGGTGTCGTCCTTTCACAGAAGGGTTTCCGATCCGACTGGACTGCTGAAAAGCTTTACTCGTTTAGCAGCACAACCAGTCAGGTGGTGAAGGATCTCAAGAGCGATCGACCGGTTTCAATTCAGGCCTTCGTCAGTCGTACTCCTCCCCGCGACTATGTCTCGGTCAAGAGCACGCTGCTTGGTCTGCTTGGACAGTATGGCCAGAGTTCGCCAAATGTCACTGTTCGCATCGTCGAAGTCGATCCTGCCAGCGAACAGGCGGAAGAAGCGAAGCAATACGGCATCGAATTCCGCGATGTTCAGTTCGAGCGTGAAGGTAGAATGCTTGTTGAAAAAGTTGCGATGGGTGCTGTCATCAACAGTGGTGCCAACGAAGTCGTGATTCCTCACTTCGGCAAGGGAACCCCGATCGAATACGAACTGACCCGTTCGATCCAGGTCGCCGCAAATGAGAAGCGAAAGACAATCGGGATTCTCGAAAGCGATGCCAAGCTGACGGGCGGCTTCGACATGCAAACGTTCCGGCAGTCACCCGAGTGGCGGATCGTCGCAGAACTGAAGAAGTCCTATAACGTCGAAAGCGTACCCGCCTCGGCCCCGATTCACGATTCCAAGTTCGATGTGCTGATCTCGGTACTCCCCAGTTCTCTGGGAGCCAACGAGTTGGACAACCTCGTCAACTACGTGAAGACAGGGAAGCCCGTCCTGATTCTGGATGACCCGCTTCCTGCCACAAACCCCTCGCTTGCACCACGGCAACCGAAGCCGAAAGCGGGTGGCAACCCGATGATGAGCATGGGGATGCCAAACGAGCAAAAGGCTTTCGGCGGAAAAGCCACTTCACTCGTCGACCTGCTCGGGATCGAATGGGTCTATGACCAGATCGTCTGGGACAACACATCCCTGTATCTGCATCCCGAATACGAAAAGCTGCTCCGCGAAGAAATCATTTCGATCAGTCCACAAAGTGGCAATTCAAAGGCATTCAACCCGGACAGCCCGATCACGAATCGCCTGCAGGAAGTGATGCTGTTCTTCTCTGGCTCGATTAAGGAACGTGAACTCCGTTCCGGCCAGGAGAAGACTCTGGAGTTCACTCCACTGCTGCTCACCGGTCGAAACTCCGGTTTGCTGGACTGGGACGATCTAGTGAAGAGCAGCATGTTCGGGATGAACATCGATTCCAATCCGCGCCGGATCACAGACGAGGTTGCTCACATCGTCGCGGCAGAGATTGTTTCCACTAAGGATGCCAAAGACAACAAAATCAACGTGATCTACGTTGCAGATACGGATCTCGTCTCTGACTTCTTCTTCCATCTGCGGGAAACGAAACAGTTCAACCTCGATCTGGACAATGTCACGTTTGTCCTGAACGCGGTAGACAAACTAGCCGACGATACCGCGATGATCGACCTGCGAAATCGACGGCCGAAAGTCCGTACGCTGACCGCGATCGAACGTCAGACAAAAGCCTTCAATGCAGCGGCGAACGAAGAGCGTAAACTGGCTTCCGATGAAGCCAAGAAAGCACTCAAGGACGCGAAGGATCGTCTGGCCGAGAAAGTCGAAAAGATCAAAAACAATGAATCACTCGACGATGACAGCAAGATGCAGCAGCTGATGATGGCTCAACAGGAAGAGGCACGGCGCCTGGAAGTGGAAGAGGCAAACATCAATCAGGCCAAAGAAAAGAAGATTGATGAGAGCAAGACCAAAATGGACCGGCTGACTCGAGAAGTCGAAAGCAGCTACTACACCCGGTCACTGCTGGCCTCACCCATTCCGGCCATCATGCTGGGACTCATCGTCTGGCTGATCCGCAAGAACAATGAACAACGCGATATCGCCCCTGCTCGCCGAATTGGCGGACGTGGCTAAACCACCGTTGTTTGAAGAATACCATCCAACTTACAGGCGTTGTCAGATGAATGACGACTCTATTTCCAACCGAATTCATTCCGCAGGAGCTTCGTTATGAACGAAACCGTGCGTACATCTCTATTTGTCGCAGGTGCGGTGCTCTCATTGATCGCCGCCCAGGTCACCAGCCGGGGTGTTACCAAGCCCCCTGCCGAGTTCAGTCAGGTCGGCACGCCGTTCTACCCTGACTTTGTGGACGCCGACGCAGCCAAGTCGCTGCAGGTAGTGAACTACAATCCGGAAACGGCCAGCCTCCGGATCTTCGGCGTCGAGCAGGGCTCTGACGGTGTCTGGCGAATCCCCTCCCGCAATAACTACCCCGTTGACGGAAAAGAACGGCTTGGCAAGACAGCCACCTCAATCATCGGTATCAAGAAAGAGGCTCTGGCCGGTCCGCGAAAGAGCCAGCATATCGAGTTTGGTGTGCTGGATCCGCTCAGCGAATCCGTGAGCGACTATCAGGGTGTCGGCAACCGCGTCACACTGAAAGATGGAAAAGACGGCAAAGTGCTGGCCGATCTGATTATCGGTAAGGAAGTCAAAGGTCGAAGCGGCTTCTTCTATGTCCGCAATCCCTCGGAAGATCAGACCTACATTGCAAAAGTGAGTATCGATGTTTCGACAAAGTTTGCAGACTGGATCGAACCAGACCTGCTGAAGCTCGATGGTTCCAAGCTGCGATACATCAACATCGAAAAGCACAGTGTCGAATTCGGACAGGATGGTGGTGGAAGTCTGGCCGGAAAAGAATCAAACCAGCTGACCCGAACTTCCGCAACAGACAAATGGAAGCTCGATGGACTTGATGATGCAACCGAAGAAGTCAACGAAGACGAAGTCCGCAAGCTCGTCCAAGCGCTCGACGATCTGAAGATCGTTGGCGTACGTCCGAAAAATGAAAAGTTGAAGAAGCGACTGCAGGACGATCAGGGGCTGGCACTTGACGACCGCACGCGGCGAGAGATGGAAGAGATTGGGTTCTTCTTCGTCCGTATGCCCGACCGGAAAGGGATGGCAATGATCTCTCAGGAAGGAGATCTGGCTGCCGTCACCGAACAGGGGGTCGCTTACGAGTTGCACTTCGGTTCTGTCTTTTCCGGGACTGAAGAAGAAGTTGAAGCAGGATTTATCAACAAGGGTGAAGAAAAATCCGACGCAAACGGGAAAGAGGCTGAGAACAAAGAGAAGAATGACGAAGCCGACGCCAAAACGGACGCTCGCAAGATCAAGAGTCGCTATCTCTTCGCACAGGCTCAGTTCGATCCATCGGCTCTCGGCCCCAAGCCTGAGGCACCCGTAAGGCCCGAAGCCCCTGCCGAAGCAGCCGCCGCAAACGAAGACACGCCTGCCGACGCCGCTGCAGCAGAGAATGTCGGCGAAAAGCCCGATCCCAAGAAGGCATACGAAGAGGCCCTGGCCAAGTACGACATCGATCTCAAGAAATACGAAGCGGACGTCAAAGCGTATGAAGAGAAAGTCAAAACCGGGGAAAAGCTGGTGAAAGACCTGAACCGTCGCTTTGCCGACTGGTACTATGTCATCTCGGGCGACAGCTTTGAAAACCTGCGACAGGGTCGGAAAACGCTGGTGAAGCCAAAGTCGACTCCGGAAAATGCAGCAGGTCAGTCGTCGCCAGCGGGAAACGTCGATGCTCAGGACGCTCCTGATTCCCAGGATGCATCGGCGAACTGAATTCCCCGGATGCAGGAATCCCAATGGAACTTCGTCAAATCGGCCGCACTGGAATCCTGGTCACTCCACTAGCGATGGGGTGCTGGCCGATTGCCGGAGTGACCAGCGTCGGAGTGACTGACGAGCAAAGCCTTGCCACGCTTCAGGCCGCCGTTGATAGCGGCCTGAACTTCTTTGATACCGCCTACTGCTACGGCTACGACGGAGAGAGCGAAAAGCTGATCCGACGTGCCTTGGGGCATCGCCGAGACGAACTCGTGATCGCGACCAAGGGAGGTATCCACTATGAAAATCGTGTCCAGCTCAAGGATGCCCGACCCGCCACATTAGAGCGAGAATGTGAAGAAAGCCTGAAAAGGCTTGGGACCGATTACGTCGACCTGTACTACCTGCACGCCCCTGACCCCAATACACCATTGGAGGAGTCCGCGGGTGCGCTGAAGGGACTGCTGCAATCGGGAAAAGTCCGCAGCATTGGCGTTTCAAACTTGTCACTTCCGCAATTAATCGCCTTCCAGGCGGTCTGCCCCGTCGCTGCTTACCAGCCGCACTATAACATGCTGCAGCGGGAAATTGAGGAATCCCAGCTACCGTGGTGTATTGAGAATCATGTCTCTGCGATTGTGTATTGGCCCCTCATGAAGGGCCTGCTGGCCGGAAAGCTTCCCAGGGACCATCTGTTCGATCCGAAAGATGGTCGGCCCAAATACCCGATGTTCTCGGGAGACGAGTGGAACAAGAACCAGGACTTTCTCGATCGGTTAAGACCGATCGCAGAGGAGTGTCAATCGACCGTCGCCCAGCTGGTCCTCAACTGGACGATTCAGCGTCCCGGAATCACCGTAGCCCTGTGTGGTGCCAAGCGTCCGGACCAGATCCGGGATAACGCGGCTGCTCTGACATGGAAGCTGACTGCCGAACAGATTTCCCGCATCGATCAGGCCATTCAAGATCGCGGTGCCGCAGCATCTCGCTCTGCCGTCTAACGGCCACGATCAATACGATTCCCCTTATCCCTTACGCCGTTTCAAACCTGGGCAGATCGAGCGGACGATCATCCCGAACTCGTCTGATCCCATAATAGAATCTCTCCAGGACGAGGATCCAATGCCCCTCGTCCGTCGCCCATTCCAGAGTCGTCTCACCGCATCACGCGATGAAGCGTTCAAGCGGTTTTCTGCTCGGGGTATTTGATACGACCGTGGTGGATGCCGATCAGCGACTTCGTGAGCGAATCTTCGATGACAGCCAGTTCGCTCAGCGTTAACGAGCTTTCATCAAACTGACCATCCAGCAGCCGCTTCATCGCGATTTCGTGGACGAGCGTTTCCAGTCGCTTTGGCGTTGGCTCGGCCAGCGTCCGGCTTGCCCCTTCCACAGCGTCGGCGATCATCAACACAGCCGCTTCGCGAGACTGCGGCCGAGGTCCTGGATAGCGGTATGCCGATTCCTGCACGTCGTAGCGATGGTCAGGCTGCATTTCCGCCTGCTTGGTCGCTGCGTGAAAGAAGTACTCGACCAGGGTTGTCCCATGATGCTGCTCGATAAAATCGATCAGCGGTTCGGGCAGGTTGTGCTGGTGGGCCAGTTCAACTCCGTCTTTGACGTGACCAATAATCACCAGAGCACTCATCGCCGGATTGAGCGATTCATGGCGGCTGGTTTGGCCAGCAGTCATATTTTCCACGAAGTAATGGGGCTTCATCATCTTTCCAATGTCGTGATAGTACGCCCCCACACGACACAACAAGCCGTTGGCCCCGATGGCGTCCGCGGCCGTCTCGGCAATAGTCGCGACCCCGTTGGAGTGACTGTAAGTCCCCGGGGCCCGCTGAATCAGTTCCTGCAGCAACGGATGCGAGACATCGCTCAGTTCCAGCAGACTGATATCCGTGACCACACCGAACAGATTTTCGACGAATGGCAAACTACCGGAAACCAGGAACCCAGACAGAAAACACCAGCCGGCTCCACGCAGTCCATTCAAGAGAAAGCGGTGATCGGCGTCTGCCCACAATTGTCCCAACTGCTGCGTTTCGATGATCCCCGTACCGAGCGTGATGAACAGGTACGTCAGGGCCGCGCCGAATCCCACTTTGACCAGCTTCATGCGGTTGGACACCTGATTAAGTGGCACCACCGAAGCAGCGATCGCGCTCATCAGGACTACAAACCCGCTCACGTCCCCCCCGATCGAAAGCGTCACGACGAGTGACATGGCAAAGCCGGTGAGCGCTGCCAGAACCTGGTTATAGGCGATCGCCAGCACCATCACCGTACACAGCAATGGCACGACTTCCGCTCGCCAGTGATCGAACGACAGCAACCGACTCAACACGACTGACAGCGTGACCGCGAATAGATAAACAGCTAGACGACTGACGTTCGTCGCTAACCGTCGCTCGTTCCTTACCAGGTAGCAGCCAATCAATCCGCTCAGGACGATCAATAGTAAAAGCACTGTGACCATCCGCACGATGCGTTCGCCGATTCCCACGCGGCTTTCAAGCTCGTCATACTGAGCATGCAGAACGTCCAAGTATTCCTCGGTAATCTTGCTGCCCGGCGGAACCAGCAGCGTCCCTCGCTTGTACGTGTCTTTCACGGGAGGCGTTGACAGGTTCGCCAGAGTGATCCGCTGGTTCGTCGTCGCCAGATCAAACTCGAGTGAAGGAATGATGCGATTGCGAAGCCACTTCTCGAGGATCGGCTGCAGGGGAGTCAAAAGTGGAAACGACTTCCACTGGCTCCCAAGGCTGCCTGTTGCCTTGAGCAGTTCGTCGAGAACGACGTCCGACGCAAACCGTTTTGGTGGGTCTTCGGTCGAGTCACTGAGAATGCTGATTTCGTCGTCGAGGCGAATTTTCTGACGTGGCCGTGACAGCTCAGCCAGGTCGACAATCCCGACCTGCAGTAAAGGAGCCACGAATTGTGAGAATTCGCCATACAACTCGTTGATCGGTCGCTCTGCCAGATTCGCTGGACCAAGGGCTGATCGAAGGGATTTCCACTCTTCTTCGAAGGCGGTCGTGCGCGGGTCGAGCGGAGTTGGCCCACTCGCAATCCAGCCAAACGCCGCGCGACACTCGGCGGAAAGTTCTTCGAAGCGACCCACTTCGACAACTTCCAGCAGATGACGCCTGAGATCGGTCCCCAGGTTCTCAAGCCGCTCAACCCCGGCCGGAATCTTCCGGAATACGGGTGGTTCGCGATTGATGCGGTCGATTCGGGCAAGCTCTGTCTTGTCCTGATTGACGCGGGTGAAATCGACGCGAGCCAGCATCCCGTTTGGAACGTCGTCACCCAGACGATGAGGGAACGGGGCCTGCCAACTTTGCAACGCAATGACCAGACCTGCCAAAACGACGAAGCAAATTGCGAGACGCAATGCGACATCGGTTTGGCTCAGTCGTTCAGTTAGACGGCCGGACCAGGACGTGCCCACCTTGTGAACGGACAGTCGGCCCGGACGTACTCGACGAGAGAAGAAAAAGCTCATACCTTCTGTTTCTGAGAACCGACAAGGACTTAGTTCAGTCGGTGTCTGAGTTTGGTAGTGCGGATGGTTTCGACGCGTCAGTGACACCAGATTCGGACACGGTATCGGACGTTGACGACAGTTCACTGAGCGGAACTTCCTCGACATCGCCCGTGCCCGGGCTCACATTTTCCGTTTCGCCAGCTTCGTGCCAGGAATTCTCCCACCTGCCGTCTGGAGGGCCTTCTCGACGTACATCATACGCCTGGACGATCTTACGAACGAGCGGATGTCGGACGATATCCGAACCTGAGAGTGACACTGTGGCGATTCCCGGAATGTTTCTCAACCGGCGAATGGCGTCGTTGAGGCCACTTTCGACACGGTCCGGAAGGTCGGTCTGCGTTCCGTCACCCGTAACGACGATCTTTGAATGATGCCCCATTCGGGTCAGGAACATCTTCATCTGGGTAACGGTCGTATTCTGGGCCTCATCAAGAATCATGAAAGTGTTATTCAGCGTACGTCCACGCATGTACGCCAGTGGGATAATCTCGATCACTTCTTTATCGAGGTAACGCTGGACCTGTTCAAAGTCCAGAATGTCACCCAGTGCATCGAGCAACGGACGCAGATACGGATTCACTTTGGCCAGCATGTCGCCGGGCAGGAAGCCCAGCTTTTCACCCGCTTCGACCGCAGGCCGCACCAGCACGATCTTTCGCACCTGTTCGAGCCGCAGCGCGTTAATTGCCATCGCTACAGCAAGATACGACTTACCTGATCCTGCGGGACCTTCGCAGATCACCAGGTCATGCTCACGGATGGCTCGGATGTAGTCGCGTTGTCCGGTCCCCAGCGGACGGATTTTCCGGGCTTTGTGAAATACATCAATCAATTCATCAGGATTCGAACTGATCGGAAACTGGCCTCGGTGCAAGGCTCGATCGAATTCATCGTCGTCCAGCAGGCCTTTCTGTTCGATGATCGATCGCAGTTCAGAAACAATTTCCTTCCCGAGATCGACTTGAGCCTGCTCGCCGTGAAGATGAAGCTCGTCACCGCGGAGAACGACGTCAAGATGCAGAACGTCTCGCAGACGACGAAGGTTCTTATCGCGAAGCCCAAAGAGGGTGCGAACATCTTCATAGTTGCGAAACTGAACTCGTCCTTCAGACATAAATTGTTCCTGAGATCGCCAGTCGTCGTCCCACTGGAAGCACAGAGTGCATTCCGAGTGCCAATGTCAGACTGGAAGTGTCCGCGACCCGCGGTCGCGTGCTGCGGACACTTTAACGTTTTTGGGAATCACTCGCAAAAGAACTACACACGAAAATGGATTCGTCGTAAAACTCGGCCTAATTTACGCCGCAACGGTCTGGGCAAGACGGTTGTTTTGTGAAGTCTGTGACTTCCGTAGCGGTTGTATTCAAGGTAGGGGCGTAGAAAGTTCGATGAGAGACTAAAGGATTTTCACTGTCGTCAGGACGCATGAGTTTCCCACGACACCGCCGTTTGCGGCGGCAACACGGAAGTTGCTCAATGTACGAAGCCAGTTTTGATTTGAAGCGTCGCCCGTTTGGCGCAACTCCTGATGCCACATGCTTTCTCGCTGCCGCACCGATTCAAGCCGCACTGGATGAGGTACTTGTCTGCATTGAGCAAGGCCAAGGGATTTCTGTGGTGACGGCGCCGGCTGGCGTGGGAAAGACGCTGTTGTGCGAACGCCTGAGAATGGAACTGAATCCTCGTTTTGAAACCATCTTCCTTCGCCATGCCAGTTTTCTTACACGTCGCGCCCTCCTGCAGACATTGCTTTGCGAGCTTAATCATTCGTATCAGCACTCGTCGGAACAAGAGCTTCGCCTTGCGCTTTGGCCCGCAATCCGTAAATTACAGCCTCACCGAGAAGCGCTGGTCCTGATTTGCGATGAAGCTCACCAATTGTCCAAAAACCTGATCGAGGAATTACGTATCCTTGCCGACTTCGCCGAAGCGGGAAAACCGCTGGTCCGGCTGGTCCTGGTGGGGCAGCTCAATCTGGAAGATAAGCTCGCCCTTCCCAGTCTCGAAGCGTTCAACCAGCGTATCCGTGCGCATGTCAGCCTGCCCACATTCGACCGCGCCGGGTCTCTCGACTACATCGATTACCGTCTTACCTGGGCAGGTGGACGTACCCACGAAATTTTCACCCCGCGGGCGCTGGATGTCATCGTGCAGGCCAGCGATGGGGTTCCCCGATGCATGAATCAACTGGCAGACCATACGCTGTTGCTCGCCTTTGTTGCCGAACAGCGTCCCGCCGGTGAAGAACTCGTTCGCGAAGCGCTCAACGACCTGCGACAGCTTCCTCTGCAGTGGAACGAGCCATCCACTCCGACGAGGTCGTACGAGCAACGCACGTCCGGTCATGCTGTCGATACGGTCGAAGACGACTCCATCGGCAATGCGTATGAACGGAATAGTTCCCATCCCTCTGCGTATGCCTACGAATCATCGTCCCTCGAGTTGGGCACCGAGTTGCCCACCTGGAAAGATTCTTCCTTCAAAACAGAAACGGATGAACCGGTGCACCACAATAATCTCCATTCGTGGGAAACCGCCAGTTGGGTCGAACCTGTCGCCATCGAAGCGCAGAGCGATGACTGGAAACATGTCATTGATCTGTTCCGTGTCGCGGAAAGCGAATCCTCGCCCTCAACATCCGAAACGAATGAAGAAGACGCGCAGGAATTTACCTCGTCGTCTGCCTCAGAGTCGTCTAGCACAGAACAGGAATCGTCCGACGAGGAAGTTTCCACACCGCAGTACACGTTCAGTGCGCGTTCTCGTCGAGTTGACCTCGCCCCACAGTCAATCACTAGCGATGATGACGAGGATACGACGCTCTCAGGTGAACTCGAAGAGTCCGAAACCGAATCGGACGAAACGCCTTCCGCTCCAACCCCGGTATCACCGCGTGTCGACAAACAGCGGTCCGAGGAACGTCGGGTGAGTTCTCATTCGCCAGCAAATTCTCAGAACATTTCGAAACCTTCCGAAGTCTTCGAAGAAGAAGTCATTTTTGACCGGTACGCTGCAATCGACGCGGGATTTGTTCCCGCGTTCGCGCCTTACGTCGACACGGCAAAGCCCGCGGAGGTTCACGCTCAGCCGCAGACCGCATCAAGTCTCAGTGCCCAGCGCGACATCAAACCTGTCGAGAGCGAACTTCCGATGGCGTCGGCTGAGGTCATCGCGCCAACGAATGCCCACGAGGTGATCGTGGAGCAGGTGCTCGAATCGGTGGGACCAGCATCACGCGATTTGGATTCGCACGAGCTTGAACAGATTCTGGGCGCGGTTCATGAGCTGATTGAACTCACAAATCAGGAAGTCGCGGAATCGCATTCAAGTTCCTCGTTTGAATCCATGACGGCCCCTCCGATTCAACTCGACGAGCCGCAACTGACCCAAGAACTCGTAGCCGAAGATGTCTTCGACTGGAATCAGTCCAAGGAACAGCCCCAGCGTCCTCAGTACGTTGAACATGATCCGAATCTTGTCGAAGAGGCAGAGCGGACCCATGACCTCTATGAGGAAGCCGCGAAAACCGATTGGTGGTCACCTCCCTCACGACAGGATGAAGAGGAGATTCTCCGTTCGCTCCAGCGAGACATTCCTGCCGTCCCACCCGCGAACGCTCCGTCTGCTTCCGAACTGACTTCGACTATTGAAAGCGCAGCGGGTTGGGAAGTCGTGGAAACCGATCCTGTCGAACAGACTGAGACAAAGCGGCCGTTCCGTTACCTCTTCAGCATGCTGCGACGGAAGCAGCAGCAAACACACTGATAGGACGACATCGGTCTAACCGGGCACAGCAGCAAACGTAAACCGTGCTGCTGCTGAATGACTCCAATTCTGAGTTTCGGCCATCGGGAATCCGGCCGGCAATCCCCTGGCAAGTTGTCGGCTATTGCTTGAGTAAGCCCCTGATCGACCGCTTCCGCGCAAGCCGTTCGCGAAAGCCTGAATTGCAGACTCGACGGCATGGATGCGGGCAGTCGCTCACCGCCAGTCCTCTTTCTGGTGCTCACATCGGATGGGTCGACGGAGACAAATCGATGCGGTTATAGTGCTGCACCGATTCGACCTGCTTCGAAATGACAGTTCACGTATCACGGTGGAGCGTCTCAATGCATCAGTTCTGTAAGCGTCGTCTTTTCGTCTGGTGTCTGCTTGCGATCACGGGACCGTGGTCGGTAGCACAGGCCGAGGATCGCGCGAAAGCGCAGAACGACGCCGCTTCTGTCGGCGGAAAAGAAGGCGTGACCATCGAGCAGACCGACGACGGACTGGCCGTCAAAATCAAGGGGGAAGAGTTCACCGTCTTTCATCACGGCGCCACACTCCCTAAGCCTTACTTCTGGCCTGTACGTGGTCCCGGTGGCGCCATTCTCACCCGTCCCAACGACCCAAACGAAAAAGAGCATCCTCACCACCGCGGGATCTGGCTGTCCGTCGACGAAGTCAATCACGTCCGTTTCTGGGCGGAAAAAGGTCGCATCGTCACGACCGATGTGAAGTCGAAGTCGGGAAATCCCGGAACGATCGAGATGACAAATGAGTGGATCGGCTTGGACGGGACCCCCGCACTGATCGAAAAAACGATCGTCTCCATCTATCCGGAACGGCTCATCACGTATGACACGACGCTCGCCCCGCCGGTTGGAAAACTCGCCCGCTTCGACGATACGAAGGAAGGTTTCTTCGGTTTTCGGGTTGCTCAATCGATGCGAGAAAAAGAAGGGGGAATCGTCACCAACTCGGACGGCAAGAAGACGACCGCAGAATGCTGGGGACAGCCAGCCAAATGGGTCGACTATACTGGCGTGGTCGATGCAAAAACTTATGGCGTCGCCCTGATGGACCATCCCGGCAACTTTCGTCCATCGCGATACCACGTCCGAGATTACGGTCTGTTTTCAATGAGTCCCTTTGGCGAGGGGGCCTACCAGAATGACGAATCCAAATCCCAGCCCGTCATTCTCGACGCCGACACCCCTTCCCTGCGGTTCCGGTTCGGTGCCTATATCCACGCCGGCGACGCAACCGAAGGCAAA